>JBCCPW010000020.1:0-16946 GCA_039024735.1 Bacteroidota bacterium | reverse complement strand
CCCGAGAGGTCGCTCATGAGCACGCTCACCTCGCGCGTCTCGACCCGCAGCAGGTCCGGGTTCTTGAGGATCTCCTCGACGACCTCGGGCGGGAGATAGGTGCCCATCACGTCGCGGAGGCGGTCGGCCTCGCGCTCCCGCATGACCGCGCGGCGGGCCTGGCCCAGCGTGATCTGGAGATCGTCCATGTCGATCGGCTTCGTGAGGAAGTCGAACGCGCCCTTGTTCATGGCCGTGCGGATGTTCTCCATGTCGCCGTAGGCGGTCACCACGACGGCCTTGTGGCGGCGGTCCAACTCGTCGAGGTGGCCGAGGAGCGTCAGGCCGTCCATGCGCGGCATGTTGAGGTCCGTCACGATGACCTCGATCTCTGGATCGGCGTGCACCTTCTCCAGCGCCTCCTGCCCGTCGCCCGCAAAGTCCAGTGCCAACTCGCCCTTGCGCACGCGGCGACGGAACTTCTGCCGGATGAGCGGCGCGAGGTCCGGCTCGTCGTCCACAAACAGAATCTTGAGGGGGACACCGGGTGTCTCCTCTGGGACAACGTCAGCGGAAGGCTCGGGGGGCAGGTGGGACATGCAACGAGGGGCAGGCCACGGGAAGGTAGACCCGGCGGGCTCGCGAGAGGGGTCGGGACGGCGGTGTGTTTGGCTCCATCCGCCTCGGGGATGCGGTGGACGTCACCGAGGCGGAGTCCACCCGGCCAAAACCGACCGCCCCCGCCTCGGTGATGCGAGGCCCCCACCGAGGCGGACCATGGGAGACAGAGCGCAGGAATGTCTGTGCACCCTTCAGCGAGGATCCACCGGAGGCATTGAGAAGATGCTCTACATTGGCACTCTGGCCGGGCACGACTACGACACGCCAGGGGTTTTGCCCTCATGACCGCCCTTCTTCGCCTCGGACTCTTCGCCTGTCTCGCCGCGCTCGTCGGAGGAGTGGGCCACGTTGCCCAGGCCCAGAGCACGCCGCCGAACGCCGACACGACCCGGGCGGCCCAAGAGACCGCCTCGGTGCCGCTCTTCGACCGGCAGTTGGCCCAGCGGCCCCGTCGGCGAGGCACCCGTCGGGCCGACCCGCGCACCCAGTCTCGCCTCCCCGCCGACTCGACACGCGCGCCCGTGGCCGTCCGTGACACGTCCTACGAGGCCGTCTCGCTCACGCCCGACGTGCTCGCCCCGGACACGCTCCTCCAGAACGCTCCGTCCCCACGGGCCGCTTCCGCGCCCGCCGACACCCTCGCGCCGTCTCCTGCCTCGGACCGAATCGGTCTCTTCGACACGCGCACGGCGTGGGGACACAAGGACCGGACGGACCAGAGCCCCGAGTTCTTCGACGTTCGCCTCGCCGAGCGCCCGTCGGATGACGCCCCCACCGAGGCGGCTCCTTCCGGCGATGCACTGACGTTCATCGAGCCGCCCGACCCCTCCGAGTTTGGTCGTTTCGGTGTCCCCCGTCAGTACGAGTCGCTCATCGACGGGCAGATGCGGTACGCGCGAAGCCTCCGGGGCACCCGGCGCCTTCAAGCGCGCTACTTCCCAGACATCGAGCGCTCTCTCGCGCGATTCGCGCTGCCGTCGGCGCTGAAGTACGTCACCGTCATCGAGAGCCGCCTCGATCCTGACGCGGTCTCGCACGCGGGGGCACGGGGCCTCTGGCAGATCATGCCCGAGACCGCCGGCGACTTCGGCGTGGACTCCATGTCCGTCCACGACCCCGCCGTCGCCACGCCCATCGCGACGATGTACCTCGCGCGACTGAACCAGATGTTCGAAGGCGACTGGCTGCTCACGCTCGCGGCCTACAACTCCGGCCCCGGGCGCGTGCAACGGATCGTGCGGAGCAAGGAGCGCGAGTTGGGGCGTCCGGCCACCTTCTGGGACATCCGGCCTCATCTCCCCCGCGAGACGCGAGACTACGTGCCGCGCTTCATCGCGACGATGCGGTACTTCCAGAGCGGATCGTAGGGTGAGACACACGTCCCGCGGCCCCTTCGCGCGATGACCTACGATGCCCGTCCCGAGGCGGTGGGCTCGTGGTCTTTCGAGATCCGCGAGGCGGACGAGAGCGGGCCGCTCGTGGCTCGCGTAGAACTCAAGGGGCTCTCGAACGATGGCGTGGTGCGGGTCGGCGGGATCCCCTTCGAGATGGACCGCGACGAGTGGGGACGGGCCTACCGGTTGCTCTTCGAGGGTCAGGCGGTCGCCCGCGCCGTGCCGACCGGGACGCTCTCCACCCGCTACGATCTGATCATCGAGAGCGCCCTTCTGGTTCCAACGGCCCCCCTCGGCGACCGCACCCGCTTCACCTGGGCGCCGACGGACTTCGGCGGAACGTCGTACGAGTTGAGAGCAGGAGAAGAGCGCGTGGGACGCGTCGAGAAGACGGCGCTGCTGTTTCGGCACTACGCGCTCACCTTCAGCACCGAGGTGCCGCTCGCCCTCCAGGCGTTCTGCTTCGGGCTGATGATGGCGCGGCTCCGAAGCCAGCAGTCGTGACGGTCCCGCCTCGGTGGTGCCCCGGCACCGAGGCGGACAAGGCCGCGACGCTCCGCAGGGAAATCGAAGACGGGAGCGGACGCGGCGTCCATTTTCCAGTCCCCAGTCCCCAGTCCCCAGTCCCCAGTCCCCAGTCCCCAGTCCCCAGTCCCGGGTGATCCGCCTTCCCTTCGATCCCGTCCTTCGCCGCATCGGCCAGACCGCCGATGCGATGGGCGTGCACGCCTACGCCGTGGGCGGCGCCGTGCGCGATGCGCTGCTCGGCCGCGAGACCGTGGACCTAGACGTGGTGGCGGTCGATCCCACAGGGCAAGAGCAGGTCGGGATCCGTCTCGCGACGACCGTCGCGCAAGACCTCGGTGCGAAGGCGCCCGCCATCTACGCCACCTTCGGCACGGCCGCCGTCACGCTGCGGGTTCCGGGCTCGGACTCTTCTCGCCTCGGTACCGAGGCGGCATCCCCTAGCTTGCGCCGCTCGCCTGTCCCCCTCGGTGACGGGGACGAAGCCTACGACCGAGAATCGACGATGAACCACCGCCTCGTCATCGAGTTCGTGGGCGCGCGGAAAGAGAGCTACCGCCGCGACAGCCGGAAGCCTCTCGTGGAGGACGGCACACTGGAGGACGACCTCGCGCGGCGGGACTTCACCGTCAACGCCCTCGCGGTTTCCCTCAACGCGGAGACCTACGGCGAGATCGAGGATCCGCACGGTGGGCTGGTGGACCTTCGCGATGGCGTTCTTCGCACCCCGCTGGACCCTCGCGTCACCTTCGAGGACGACCCCCTTCGGATGCTCCGCGCGGCTCGGTTCGCGGCCCAACTCGGCTTTCGCATCGCGCCCGACGCCCTGGAGGCCATGCGTGAGAGTGGGCACCGGATCGAGATCGTGAGCCAGGAGCGGATCACGGACGAGATCGGCAAGACCCTCGCGTCTCCCCTGCCCTCGCTCGGCTTCTCCCTCCTCCACGAGACCGGTCTGCTGGACCTCGTGCTGCCCGAAGTGGCCGCGCTCGCTGGCGTGGAGGCCGTCGGGGGACACAAGCACAAGGACAACCTGTACCACACGCTGGAGGTGGTGGACAACCTCGCACTGGCCCAGGCCGAGGCAGGCCGGACCGGCGTCCGCGCCGAGGGACTGGACCTCTGGCTCCGCTGGGCTGCGCTCTTCCACGACATCGCCAAGCCCGAGACCAAGCGCTTCACGCCCGGAGCCGGTTGGACCTTTCACGGCCACGAGGACCGAGGCGCCCGCAAAAACATCCCGGCCCTGTTTCGGCGCCTCAAGCTCCCCCTCGGTGAGCCGCTGACGTACGTGCGCGACATGGTCCGGCTGCACCACCGCCCCACCGCGCTCGTGGACGAGGACGTGACCGACTCGGCCGTCCGCCGCCTCTTGTTTGAGGCCGGAGAGCACATCGACGACCTCATGCGCCTCGTCCGCGCCGACGTGACGAGCAAGAACGAGAAGCGGAAGCGCCGCTACTTGCGTGGCTTCGACCGCGTGGAGGCCAAGATGCGCGAGGTGGAAGAAAAGGACCGGATGCGTAACTGGGAGCCGCCCGTCTCGGGCGACGAGATCAAGACCCGCCTCGATCTCCCGGAGGGCCTCGCGGTCGGCATCCTCAAGGAGTGGGTGCGCGAGGCCGTCCTGGATGGCGAGGTGCCCAACGAGCACGACCCGGCGTTCGAGTGGGTGGTGAATCAGCGCGAGGAGGCGATCTACCGTGCGGGCCTCTTCCACCGGATGGTCCGCACGCTGGACGGCCGCGAGAAGCGCGCGATGCGCGCCATCAAAGACGCCGTCTTCTGGGACGACCTCCCGCTGCACGACGAGACCGCCGCCGTCGCATACCTCCACGAGGTCAAGGACGAGGCGCTGGGCTCGGACTGACCCGGCCCGCCTCGGTGCCGTCGGTTGAGAACCGCGAGGCCCCGAGGCAAAGACACACCGAGGCGGAAGCGCATCGAAACGGGAGGGGTTCACACCAACGGCACGTCCGCGCCACGAACGGCACCGGAGGCATCACGGGCGCCTCGCGTGAGGGGCCCCCGCCGCGATAGGTTGAAGCTGTGACCCATCGCCCTCCCCCGCCCCCCTGGCCTCGCACCACCGAGGCGGCCCTGATCGTCGGCTTCTGGGCCGTGCTGGGGGCACTCGCGCTGGTCCGGCTGCAACTGTCCCCGCGCGGTGCCGCTGGAGCCTCCGGCGCCACCGGGCCGTTCGTCGTCACGCTCGTGGAGTACGGCGCATGGGCCGCGCTGACGCCCTTCGTGTTCGCCCTCACCCGACGGGTCCCGTTCGTGGAGGGCGAGCGACTGCGCCGAGGGCTGCTGTACCTCGTCGTCGCGCTCGCCGCGGCCATCGCCGTGGAGTGGCTCCGTCAGACGGTCTTCCTCGCGTTCTTCCCCGACGACTTCGTGCGCCGAGGCTTCCGGTTCGGCCGCCGAGGCGGGCCACCGCCCGACCCCACCGTCGGGATTCTGACGCGGCTCCGGTTCCTCGATGAGTTCGTGATCGCCGTGGCCGTCCTCGTGGCCGGGTTCGCCCGCGACGCCCTCATCCGTCTGCGCGCCCGCGAGGCCGACGCCGCCCATCTGGAAGCGCAACTCGCGGACGCCCGGCTCGCGGCCCTGCGAATGCAGCTCAACCCCCACTTCCTGTTCAACACGCTTCACGCCGTCAGCGCCCTCGTGGAGCGAGACCCGGCGGGCGTGCGCACGATGATCGCCCGGCTGAGCGCGCTGCTCCGGCGCGTGCTGGACGGCAGCGACCGGCACGAAGTCCCTCTGCGGGATGAGCTAGCGCTCGTGCGGGACTACCTCGCGATCCAGTCCGTCCGCCTCGGTGACCGATTGGAGATCGTGACCGACATAGCAGACGAGACACTGGACGCCCTCGTGCCTGCGCTCGTGCTGCAGCCCCTCGCGGAGAACGCCGTCCAGCACGGCATCGCAGGGGTAGAAGGCCCGGGCACCCTTACGATCTCCGCGCGACGGGAGAGCGCTCGCCTCGTGGTGGAGGTGCGAGACACCGGCCCCGGCCCGTCCGATGCCCCCTCGTCCTCCAGCGGCGTGGGCCTTCGGAACACACGCGAGCGGCTCGCGACGCTCTACGGGGAGACCGCCGCGCTGACGCTGGAGCGAGGCCCCACCGGCGGCGCCATCGCGCGCGTCATGCTCCCCTTCCACACCGCCGACGACCTCGTGCTCCATGGCTGAGTCCCTCCGCATCCTCGTCGTGGACGACGAACCCCTCGCTCGCCAGCGCGTCCTCGACCTGCTCGATGCCGACACCGAGGCGGAGGTCGTCGGCACGGCCGCGAGCGGGCGCGAGGCCATCGAGCGGATCCGCGAGGGCGGCGTGGACCTCGTCTTCCTCGATGTGCAGATGCCCGGCTTAACGGGGCTGGACGTGGTCCGCGAGATCGGCCCCGCCAACATGCCCGCCACCATCTTCGCGACGGCCTACGACCAGCACGCGCTGGACGCCTTCGACGTGCACGCCATCGACTACCTGCTCAAGCCGTTCGAGGACGAGCGCTTTCGGCAGGCCCTCGCGCGAGCACGCGAACGGATCCGCCTTCGCGAGGTAGACGGCCTCCGCGAGCGGCTCCTCTCGCTCCTCGGCGGTACTCCCGCCTCGGTGCCCTCGCGAGACACGCCCGAGACGCCTCGGTATGCCGAGCGGCTGGCCGTCGAGATGCGGGGCCAGATCCGCGTCGTGCCCGTGGAAGAGGTGGACGTGATCCAGGCCGATGGGGCGTACGCCGAGATTCACGCCGGAGACGCGGTCTACGTCGTCCGCGAGCGGATGCAGGCGCTGGAGGCCCGCCTGGACCCGGCGCAGTTCATGCGGATCCACCGCTCCACCATCGTCCGGCTGGACCGTGTGGAGGCGTTGCTGACCGCGCCCGGCGGCGACTACGCCGTCCGCCTCTCCAACGGCCGGAAGCTTCGCGTCTCCCGCTCCCGCCGCGACGACCTCGCCGCCCGCCTCGGGATGGACGGGTCGTGATGCGCCACGAGGCGCCTGACGGGCTCCAGATTGGTGACGCGTGTTGCGTGTTGCGTGAAGGAGCCAGGCGAAGCGTCACGCGTCACGAACCACTCGTCAGCGGCACTCCGGGTCTGCCCGTCGGGTACGCGGTGTCGGAGCCATCGCACCCGTTCCGGCTCCGCCCCGGTGCCGAGGCGGCAGGACCGAGGCGGGCCTGCAGCGCTACTGCACCTCTTCCACGACGGCCGAAGAGCCGCTCGGGGCCACCCCGGCGGCCAGCGCGATGAACTCGTTCAGGCACCGCTCCGTGAGCGACTCCGTCGTGTTGGCCACCACACGTCCGTTGATGACCAGCTTGGGCGTGCTCATCCCGCCGCTCGGCGTGGAGAGGGTGGTCTGCACCGCATTCGCGTCCGCCTGCACCTGATCCAAGAGCGGCTGCACGGTGGTCTGATCCTGCAACGTCGCAACGAGGCTCGGCCCATCCAGCCCCACGGAGTTTGCCGCCTCGCGAAGCTCGTCCTGGCTCATGCCCCAGGACCCATCGAGGCCCGCGAAGAGCGCGTCCACGAGATCGAAGTAGGCACCGGAATCGCGCGCCCAGGCGAGAGCGGCGGCCTGCCCCACAGCGGGGGGCCGGAGCGGGAAGGGGACGGAATAGAACGTCGCGCGGTCCAGGTTCGACTCCTTGATAGCAGTTAGCGTCCCGTGAAGAGCCTGGCACGCAGGGCAGTTCGGGTCGAACACCTCCACGACCGTGACCGGGCCCGTCCCCTGCGAGGGGTTGTTGGTGAACTCCGAGAGGTCGGCGATGGGCGCGAAGACGGGATCGTACGCGCACCCCATCGGAAGGGGCGGCGCGAGGCTCGTCGCCTCGGTGGGCGCAGGCTCCGGGGTAGTCGCGTCAGTGACAACGGGGGCCGGTTCAGCCGGGGCCTCACCGCTGCTTCCGAGCACCACCACCACGCCGAGCAGCACCGCAAAGACCCCCGACACCGCGCCGTACGGCACGAGCGCGGCCTTGGTGGTCGGCGGCGGGGCCGAGTGACGTTCCGCGCTCATGTCGCGCCGGTGCTCCAGGATGTGGAGCACGAAGAGGGTCGTGACGATGGCCGCCGAGATCATGCACAGGATGCACCACGAGCCGATCACGAACGCCTGAAGCCCCACGAGATACAGCGTGTACGCGAATCCGACACTCACCCACCCGAAGCTCGCGAGCCGGAGCCTCCGGTCCCCCGTGTAGGCGTAGCTGACCCGCATCAGCGCGAGGACGATGTAGAAGACGAGACCCCAGGCGATGTTGGACACACCGAGGAACGTCGCGTACTCGCCCGTCGCGACCTCGCCGCACCCGCCCTCCTCGGGCGCCGCGCCGACGGCATCGGCCGTGATGACGACGTCGCCAAAGCCCGTGCAGCCGTCCGAGAACCCCTTCTGGGCCTGGAGGCCGAGGTGGGTGACGACGAGCACGCCCAGCAGGGCGAGGCCAAACAGGACGCGTGCGAGCGTGCGCGTGGGAGCGGGGACGGGCATCGGACGTGGAGGTCGGGGGGACGAGACGCAAACTACCGCAGCGTGTGAGGGGCAGACACCGCTCCCTCCGCCTCGGCACCGAGGCGGTCCGGGACGCCCCGCGTCTTTTTTTCTGTCCGGCTTGCACCCGGAGCCGCCACGCCCTACACTTGCCCTGCGAACTTTTTAGCACGATGATCCCTCCCGCCCTCTCCCGCCGCGAGCGCCAGGTGCTCGACGTTCTCCACCGCCTCGGTCGTGCCACCGCCGCCGAGGTCCGCGCGGCCCTCGCCGATCCCCCCAGCGACTCAGCCGTCCGCACGCACCTCCGCATCCTAGAGGAGAAGGGACACGTCCAGCACCAGCAAGACGGCCCCCGCTACGTCTACTCGCCCGTCGTGGCGCGAGAGGCGGCGGGGCAAGGCGCCCTCCGGCACCTCGTGCGGACGTTCTACGAGGACGCTCCGGTGCGCGCCGCCGCCGCCCTCCTTCGGGACTCCGACCTCTCCGACGACGACCTCGACCGCCTCTCGGCGCTCATCGAACAGGCCCGGGAGCAGGGTCGCTGATCATGACTGTTCTCATGCTCGCGCTCAAGGGCGCGCTCGTTCTGTCTCTCGCGGGGTCCGCCGTGCATCTGCTGCGCCGTGTGCCCGCCTCGGCTCGGCACGCGGTCTGGGTGGCCGCGTTCGTCGCGCTTCTCGCGCTGCCCCTCTTCGCCACGTTCGGCCCGACGCTCGATGTCGCCGTGCTGCCGCAGACAGCCACCGAGGCGGCCATCCCGGCGGCTCCCGCCCCGCCCCCCGCACTGACCCTCGCGCCCCCGGCCGTCCCGGCACCCCCGCAGCCACCGACAATGCCCGCCTCGGTGCCGAGTCCTCCAGCGCCCCCGGCTCTGGCGCAAGCCAGTCCCCCACCCTCGGGTCTTCTCGCGACGGTGTCGCAGATACGCCTGTCCCAGTGGCTCCTGACCGTGTGGGCGGGAGGCGTCGCGCTGGTGCTGCTCGGGTGGGCACTCCCCCTTCTCGCGGCCATGCACCTCGTGCGAACCGCACGCCCCGAGACCTCCAACACGTGGCTCGATGCGCTTGAGCTCGCCCGGCTCTTGAGCGCCGTCGAGGGGCCGGTCCGACTCCTGCGGTCGGACCGGCTCGACGTGCCCGTCGCGTGGGGCTGGGGCACGCCCGCCGTGGTCCTCCCAGCGGACGCCGACGACTGGGACGACGACCGCCGACAGGCCGTCTTGCTGCACGAACTCGCCCACCTCGCGCGTCAGGACGCGAAGACGCAGGCCCTCGCGCAGATCGCCGTCGCGCTGCACTGGTTCGATCCGCTGGCGTGGTGGGGCTACCGCCAGATGCTCGCCGAGCGCGAGCACGCCTGCGACGACGCGGTGCTTCGGGGAGGGACCCGGCCATCGGCATACGCAGGGCATCTGGTCGAGATCGCCCGGAGCCTCCGGCGGCGCCCGCGAGCCCTCGCAGGCTTCGCGCCGATGGCCCGCACGTCCCAGTTGGAGGGACGCGTCCGCTCCATCCTCGGCGACCGTCAGCGGGGCGCGCTCTCCCGGCTCCGCGTCGCGGGCGTGATGGCGCTGGCTCTCGCGCTGACCCTTCCGCTCGCCGCGTGCCAGCTGACCTCGCGAACCACCGACACCACGACCTCACAATCCACGGCCGAGGCCGCCGCAGCCCTCGCCGAGGCGGAAGCCGCGCACGCCTCCGCACAGCACGAGTTGGAACGGGCGGCCCGGCAGGTCGCCGAGGCGGAAGCCGAGAGGGCCCGCCTCGGTGCCGAGTCATGGGAAGCGGAACTGGAACGCATTGACCTGGACGGCGAACTCGAGCGAGCCCTTGAGGAGGCCCGCGACGCCCTTGCCGAGGTCCGCCTCCATCCCGAGGATGTGGACTGGGACGACATCGAGGCGGAGATGGCGGCGGCCGAGGCGGACATGGAAGCTGCCTTTGCGAACGCCCGCGATGTGCTCGCCGAGACGGACTGGCAGCGCGATGCAGAGATCGCGCTCCGACGTGCCCGCGAGGAGATGGCACGGGCTCAGGGCGAGTTGGAACGCGAGCTGGCCGATGTCCGCGAGACCCAGGATCAGGCGCTGCAGCGGGCCATCGAACTCGAGATGGAGCGGGAGCGGCTGCGGGAGGGGCGGCTTCGCGAGGCTCACCGCGAACGCCTTCGCCTCCGCGAGGGCCGCCTCCGTGAGTCGGACGCTGCACGCAAGCAGGAGGAAGCGCGTCGCGAGCTAGAGCAGGCCCGCATCCGCGCGGAAGAAGCGCGCATTCGCACCGACGAGGCCCGTCGCCGTGCCGAGCGCGAGCGCCGAGACGAGACCTCGGTCCGCCTCGGTCCGTCGGCCCCTCCCGCGGTGCAGGTCCGCTTCACTCAACCAAACGGCGCGAGTGCGGGCGCGTGGGCCGAGAGCCTCGCGGGGTGGCGCAACGGCCTGGAAGCCCTCACCGCCCAACTCGCCTCGGTCGAGAGCGAGGGCCACATCGTGGCACTTCGCGGAGCACTCGACGGAATGGCCCACGGGCTGGAGGGTCTGGAAAGCTCCGGCCGCGGGTGGGCCGTCTCCTCCACCGAGCACCGGATCGTCTCCGAGAGTCTCTCGGACGCCCGCGCGGCGCTCGCCCTCGCGGAGGAGAACCTCCACAAGGCCGAAGCCTGCGAGGAAACCCGATAGCCCGCGTCCCTCTTCCCCCGCCTCGGTCCCGAGGCGGACGCTCCCCCCCTTGCCGCTCATGCTGACCCTGACGCGCCTTTCTCTCGCCCTCGTCCTCACGCTGTCGGCGTGTGGCTCCTCCCGCTCGTCGGATCCCGCCCCGCCGTCGGCTCCCTCTACAGTACTCGCCGCGACCACAGCGACAGGCGAGGGCTGCGAAGAGGCCGCCGAGCGGTATCGAGACAACGACCGCGTCTGGCGGTGCGAGATGCGCACGCTCACCCTGGACGGCAATCGCCTCTCCCTCGATGCCTCGCCCAACGGCGGCGTCAAGGTCCGCCCGTGGAACGGCTCGGGGATCGAGATCCGGGCGCGAGTGGAAACCTGGGGCCGCACCGAGGCGGAGGCAGATCGCGCTCTCCGGGAGGTCGAGATCCGCGCCGAGAACGCCTCGGTGCGAACCGAGCGTCCCGACCGCGATCGCGACGTGTGGTCATCGGTGCACTACGAGGTCTTCGTCCCGCGCGAGGCGGACCTGGACCTCCAAACCGTCAACGGCGCGATCTCCATCGCGGGTGTCACGGGCTCCACACGGTTGCGCTCGGTCAACGGAGGGATCACGCTCGACCAGGTCGGCGGCCGGATCGAGGGTGAGACCGTCAACGGTCCAGTGCGGGTCGCCCTCACCGAGGCGCCCTCAAAAGGTGTCGCCCTCAGCACCGTCAACGGCCCGCTCACGCTCTCCGTCCCCGGCGGCATCTCCGCCGAGGTGGACGCCGAAACGTCCATCGGGCCCATCCGCATCGACGGGCTCCCGCTCGAAGACGAGGGGTGCGAGGACCGTGACGAACGCTACGGGCCGTGCATGAACGGACGCGTCGTGGGAACGCTCGGCGAGGGCGGCCCCGCGTTCCGGCTACGCACGATGAACGGCCCGATCGTGCTGGAGCGCCAGTAGCTCTTCCGCCCCGCCTCGGTACCGAGGCGGGAACACCCATGAGGTCGGGCCGCGCGAGTGGTCGCGTGCCCGGGCCCTCCCGCATCGGGAGAACGCCGTTCGGCCGCCCAGATGGTACCCATCCGGCCGAGATCTCCGTCTCCCCACCAACACGGGCACTCCCTGGTGTGCGAAAAATTTAGCGCCGAGTGTAACAGCCTCCTCTCTCGGCTCGTCTCTCGCACGTCCCTTCACTCCCACGTCATGCTGACTCGCTTCTCCGGGCTCGTCCTGTTTCTCGCCGCCTCGGTGGCTCCCGCCTTCGCGCAGGCCACCCCGGACGCTGCCTCGGACGGAATGGCTTCGGTGACCGACGCCGCGAGTGCTGACGCGACGGCCGATGCGCCTCGCGGCCTCACCGCCCACGCCATCGAGGCGGGCACCATCCGCCTCGACGGCCACCTGGACGAAGCCGCTTGGGAGCAGGCCGAGGTTGCCGATCGGTTCGTCCAGTTCAGCCCCGCCTCGGGCGATCCAGCGACGGAACGCACCGAGGCGCGCGTCCTCTACGATGGCTCTGCGATCTACGTCGGGATGCGCATGCACGACACGCAACCGGACGCCATCGAGGCCCGCCTCGCTCGGCGCGATGACAACAACGACAGCGACCGCGCCCTGGTCGCCTTCGACTCCTACCACGACCGCCGAACCGCCTTCGTCTTCAGCGTCAACGCCGCGGGCGTCCTCGGCGATTTCCTCCTCTACGACGACGTAAACGAGGACGGATCCTGGGACGCCGTCTGGGACGCCAGGGTCTCGCGCGATGCCGACGGCTGGACGGCCGAGTTCCGCATTCCCTTCTCGCAGCTTCGCTACGCCGCCGATGTCCCCGTGCAGGAATGGGGACTCCAGTTCGGCCGCGACATCTTCCGCGAGGACGAGACCGATTTCTGGTCGCCGATTCTTCCGGAGCGCAACGGGATGGTCAGCCAGTTCGGCACCCTCTCCGACCTCCAGAACCTCCGCGCCCCGCGCCGCCTGGAGATCCAGCCGTACGTCGCCGGGGCCGTGACCCGTGCGCCCGGTGACAACGCCAATCCCTTCTACAACGCCACCGACGCGGACCCCCGAGCAGGCGTGGACCTCAAGTACGGCATCACGAGCGATGTCACGCTGACCGCGACCATCAACCCGGACTTCGGGCAGGTCGAGGCGGATCCGGCACAGGTCAACCTCGAAGGCTTCGAGTTGTTCTTCGAGGAGCGCCGCCCGTTCTTCGTGGAGGGCGCCGATGTCTTCTCCATGCAGCCCCGGCGGTTCTTCTCCAACAACCGCCCGAACCTGCTCTACACCCGTCGCATCGGGCGGAGTCCGCAGCGCTCGTCGTTCATCTCGCAGGAAGCCCGCGATGCTGCAGGCGACGACGGGACGGTCTACGCGGACAGCCCCGTCCAAACCACCATCCTCGGCGCCGCGAAGGTCTCGGGACGCATCGGGAAGGTGTCCTTCGGTGTGCTGGACGCCGTGACCGGCCCCGAGCACGGACGCTTCCAGGCATTCGACGCCACCGGCTCGCAGGTCCACGACGGGCGCGGGCTCGTGGAGCCGACCTCCAACTATCTCGTCGGGCGGGCGCGGACGGAGATCGGCCGGACCCGCGTCGGCGGTCTGCTGACCTCCGTCGTGCGCGATACCGGAGACCCCATCATCGCGTCCCTCCTGCCCCGTCAGGCGACCGTCGCCGGGTTTGACGTGGAGCACCCCATCGGGGACGACTGGATCGTGACAGCACAAGTGGCGGGTAGCGTGCTTTCAGGAGAACCCGAGGCCATCGAGCGCGCCCAGCGCGCGTTCCCGCGCCTCTACCAGCGCCCGGACGCCCAGAGCTTCGACCTCGACCCCACGCGTAGCAGCCTCGGCGGCACAACAGGCGAGGTGAACGTCCTCAAATCCGGCGGCGAGCACTGGCTCGGCTCCTTCCACGCCCAGTACGTCTCGCCCGGCTTCGACGCCAACGAACTCGGCTTCCAGAGCCGCGCCGATCAGATGGGCCTCGGTGGTGTGCTGATCTACAACCAGAACCAGCCGCAGGGCGCCTTCCGCCGGTACGGCGCCAACGTGTTCGCTGGGAACCAGTGGAACACCGACGGCGACCGCCTCGAGACGTTCGTGGGCTTCAACGCGAACGGTCAGTTCACCAACTTCTGGGGCGCCAACCTCAACGGCAACGTGTGGACCCGCTCGGCGGACGACCGCCTCACGCGTGGCGGTCCGGTGGGCGAGAGCCCGGCAGGCGTCCGGATCAACGGGAACGTGTGGAGCGATGACCGGCAGATGGTCTCCGGCTACGCGTGGAGCGGCACCAACCGCAACGAGTTGGGCTCCTGGTGGTGGGGCGGCGAAACGGGCGTCGAGATTCGCCCGAGTGCGAACCTCACGCTGCAGGTCGGCCCCGAGATCAACCTCTCGCACACGGCGCAGCAATACGTCACGTCTCTGGATGCCCCCGCGATGACCGCCACCTTCGGCCGCCGCTATGTCTTCGCCGAGGTGGACCAGACGATGCTCGCCGCCTCGCTCCGCGCAGACTGGACGTTCACGCCCGACCTCTCGCTTCAGTTGTTCGTCCGCCCGTTCGTCGCGAGCGGGACGTACGACCGCTACAAGCAGATCGAGCAGCCGCGTCAGCTCTTCTTCCCCGTCCTCGGCGAGGACGTGGGCACGGCCGTCCAAAACGAGGACGGATCGACGACCATCGACCCGGGCGACGGCAGCGAGCCGTTCACCCTCCAGCCGGACTTCACCGTCCGCTCGCTTCAGGGCAACGCGGTCCTACGCTGGCAGTACCGGCCCGGCAGCACGCTCTTCCTCGTCTGGCAGCAGCAGCGCTCCGGCTTCGACCCGACGGGCGACCTGCGCTTCGACCGCGACGTACGCGGCGTGTTCACGGACGACCTGACGAACGTCTTCCTCGTGAAGCTGAGCTACTGGCTCGGATAGCGCGCGTCGAGACGGTCCTAGCGTCCGCGCCAGAGGGACCACGCACTCCCGCCTCGGTGCCACCTCGCCTCGGCACTGAGGCGGAGGAAGCCGTCGGACGCGATGGGACCTGTATACTGGGCGACGCTGCTTTGCCTCGCGATGCGTCCCCTTGTTTTCCTCCTCGTTTCAGGATTTCTTGCCGACGCTGGGACGGCACAACCCGAGCCGGTCTCTCTCAACGCTGATCGGTACGGGAGCGACATCCGCTCCATCGAGTTGCCCGGTCACATTCGAGCGACCGGCGAGCACAACCACCTCGCGTGCCAGACGGCCTGTGACCGAGAACAGGGGTGCATGGCCTGGACGTTCATCAAAACAGAGAAGTGGAGAACGACGCGATGCTTCCTGAAGAACCGCGTGCCGCCGCTGACGGCCAATGACTGCTGCATCTCGGGCGTCCACCCCCGGGCGTACCGGATCTCGCGAATCGAGGCGAGCGCGTCCAGAGGCATCGACGAAGTGCGGACTGTCCGGCGGGGGTATTCCTCAGGCGCGACGGTGCTGGAAAGCTTCTCATTGGACTTCCTCAACGGGGATCACAAGCTCCGTCGCTTCGGCGTGTTGGCGGATACCCGATTCGCGCGCTTCTCCTTCGCCGATCAGGACAGCAACGACCCGTTCGCAGCCGAGGCTCTCTGGTGGCAGGTGCCGAGTGGCGCAAGCGGGGAACTCTCTGGGACCGCCCGCCAGCGGTTCGTGGCCGACGTACCGGCCGGTCCTCCCGGACACACCCTTGTGCTTCGAGGCTTCGAGGTCCGCCGGGCAGACCGTACAGACGCCAACATCCGAACGTTCGGCATCACGCTCGATTCGGACGCTCGCACGGCGAGCATTGTCGTGTCGGATGACATGGGTCCGGACTGGCGAGGGTTCGAAAGCACGACCGGGTGGGCGTCTCTTCTCTCGGCCATTCCGCTCGACCCCGTCGGGGCAGTGCTGATGACGAAGGCGGATGCCATCGGACGCATCAACGGTGGCTGGGGAGCCAGCGGTGGGACGGTACCCGGCAGGCCCTATGCCTTCACCATGCAGTACGCCTGGATCCCGAATGAACTGATCCTCAAGACCGAGGCGCAGTCTGGGACGGAGCGCTGGGAGGAGCGCTACGCGACGGAGCGCCCGGAGGGCCGCCTGGCGATCCGCAGCTTCCTGTTCTCGTTTCAGAACAGCGACCACCACCTCGACCGCCTCGGTATCGATCTCCGGCAGGCCAACACGCCTCGCTACCGGGCGCCGGTCAACTTCCGGGACAACAACCTGGACGACCCGATGCAGTGGACGGTCGAGTACGCGCGGTTGATCGACTGATCGTGTGTGTCTCCGCCTCGGCACCGAGGCGGAGCCAACGTGTGAAGCTGAAGGTCAATCCTTAAGTGTCGTGTTGATCGAATAGCGGTCCTAGCTCTGGTGCAGCGGGACGTGATCGTTGGACCAGCCTGTAAGCTGCCGTATAGCGAGTAGTGCCAGTAACCTGCTCCAGTATATTTCTTTTTACCATTCCCTGAAGTATCCGCTTCATCTTGTTCTCTGATCCGATAAAACAAATTTCCCGAGCATCCCTATTCGCAATCTGCTTATGGGCAGAGAGGCATTCCAAGATCAGCTCCTCCGGAGTCGCGAGCGGCTCATGCCTCAGAACAACGATAACCCGATCATTGCTCCCCGATATAACAGGGTCTTTAGGCTTCATATTTCTCATTGCGTCAAATGCAGTATTTAGACCCTCGCCAACATCTTTATTTGGCGGATCAGGAAATTTATTTATCATTCTCACGATTGCTCTATTTCGAGAAAATCTTTCATTAATAATATTTCCTACTGTAATATGCTCAGGAAGAGAGCCAGGGCTTATAACCTCTAACCTATTGTCAAATATTCTTATATGTATATCATCTGTCATTCCATAGTCCTTATGAACAACCGCATTGGTAACGAGCTCGTGTATTGCGACCACGGGATACGCCACCTCTTCAAGACCCGAAGCAACCCTAACCCTTATCGATTCTATAATTGACGCGTTTCTTGAAACAGCAATTTTTATCATATCATACAAACAGCCCTCTATTGTTTCCGTATTTCCATCCAACGTGTCCCGACTCCCTTCTTCAGCTGATGACATATACCGATATATTTTAATCCCTGACCTTTTCGGCAGAACCGCCTGCGGCTCGTCAGAAAACAGCAGTAACCCAGCTACCGTAGGCTTGCCCCCCACGACCATCTGCTGTTTCTTAAGCCAAGCTTCTGGCTCAGCAGACGGAACAACATCTAGCATGAATT
>JBCCPW010000019.1:0-17429 GCA_039024735.1 Bacteroidota bacterium | reverse complement strand
GCCGGAGTAATGCTGCTGGATCTCTCGCCGGAAGAGGCTCAGACGGATCTCTTCGCGCCCTCGCGCCCGGAGACGCTCCGCCTCTACGCCACCATGGACGCCCTCAACCGCCGCTTCGGCCGCCGCGGCGCCCCGGCCGTGCAGATCGCCTCGGCACATCTGCGCCCGGCAGGCACGCGCTCGGCGTGGAACGGACTACGGAACGCATCCAGCCCGGCCTACACCACCCGCCTTGATCACCTCCCCACCGTCACATTCGCGGCATAATCCCGTTTCATGGCTCTGCTGTCCGCCTGCCGTTCGGTCTCCGTGTGTGGCGGAGACCACGGACGACAGACCACCTCATGCCCGTAGTCCGTCGTCTGTGGTCCGTCGTCCTCTGAGGCACATCCCGACATCAGGGCACAGAATCCGTATACCCCCCTCCGCCTCGGTACCGAGGCGGTCCGCCTCCCTGCCATGCCCCGCTCCCGATCCCGCCCGACCGTCGTCGGCTTCGTTGCGCCCGTGGTGGCAGCAAGCCAAGAGCGCCGCCTGGATCTCAACGAGGTCGTGGGGCTCACCGAGGCGGGGCGCCTCGCGGGCCGCTACCTCCTCTCGGTGGACGGTGACGTGCCGGACGCCCTCAGCCTCCGCACGGGCGACCTCGCGGTCGTGGACCGCACCCGGTCGCCGCGCGCGGGGGACCTCGTGGTGGTGGAACGCGAGGGGATCCTCGCCGTGGAGCCCGCCGAGGGCGATACCGTGTTCGGCGTGGTCACGCACTTCCTCGTGGAGGCCCGAGGCGAGCCTCGAGGCATGTCCTCCTGAGCAGGCCCCGCCGCTCAAGACGCGAACGCACGCAGGTAGTCCACCGCCGCGTCCACGTCCGGCACGCGGAACCGAGCGACCGTCTCGCCCTCGCCGACCTTGACCGTCACGGGAGCCTCCGCCTCGGTACCGAGGCGGAGAGAGTGGAGAGCCGCGAAGGCATCCTCGTCGGTGGTGTCGTCTCCGAGGTAGACGGGGGTGCGGTCCGGGTGCTCGCGCGCGATGGCCGTCACGGCCGTCCCCTTCGAGACCTCGCGCGGGCGAAGCTCCACCACCTTCTTGCCCCAGACGGCGTGGAGCGCCTCTGGCAGGTCGACAGACCACTCGCGGAGGGCACGCTGCGCCGCCGATTCATCCGGTGCGGCGCGATAGTGGACCGCGAACGCGGCACCCTTCTCTTCCACCCGGACCCCGTCCATCTCCGGGACGGATTCGCGGAGACGATCGAGGTAAGGCTGGACGGCTCGAAGTTCTGGGCTGGGCTCGGATGTCTCGCCGAGGAGGCCCACCTCGGCGCCGTGGAGCCCGGCAGCACGAACGGACACACCGGGAAGGAAGCGCGCGAGGGTGGCCAGATCGCGCCCTGAGACCACCACGACCGGGTGCTGCTCGGCCAGCCGACGGAGCAGACCGGGCACGTCGGGGTGGGGCCATGCCTCGGCCGGATCGTCCACGATGGGCGCGAGGGTGCCGTCGTAGTCGAGGAAGAGGAGCGGGCGGGCGGGATGTGGAATGCCGGGCATCGGAACGGGCATCGTGCGCGGCGGGGGCACGCGCGGCAGGCGAAGAGACGCCCCGCGGGGCGTCTGTACGGGAAGAGCACGCCGGTCCATCTCAGCACCGAGGCGGGCGGGGTCAGTCAGCGTCTGGGTCCGCCAGCCGGTCCAGGAAGCGAGCGGCCCAGGCGTGGACATCCAGGTCGCGTGTGGCGGCCTGCATCTCGGTCATGCGGCGGCGTTTCTCATCGTCCGGGAGATCGAGAGCATCGCGGAGCGCGCGAGCGAGGGCGTCGGTGTCGTAGGGGTTGACCGAGACGGCGCCAGTCAGGTAGTCCGCTGCGCCCGTCAGTTCGCTCAGCACGAGAGCGCCGGGCGCGTTCCCGTGCTCCATCGCGGCGGCGGAGACGACGGCGTACTCGTGCGCGACGAGGTTCATGCCATCGCGGAGGGGCGTCAGAAACGCCACGTCGGCAGCGGTGTAGAGCCCGGCGAGTTCTTCCTGGGTGTAGGCGCGATAGCGATACCGGAGCGGCGCCCAGGCGCCCTCGGCAAAGCGCCCGTTGATCCGCCCGACGGCCTCCTCCACCTCGCGCTTGAGCCGGTCGTACGCCGGGATGCCGGTCCGCGAGGGGGTCGCGATCTGGAACATGGTGACCTGCTCTCGCGCCTCGGGGTAGGCTTCGAGGAAGCGTTCGTACGCCTCGAAGCGGAGCAGGAGGCCCTTCGTGTAGTCCAGCCGGTCGACGCCCAGGATGATCTGCTTCGAGACGACCTCGCGCTTGAACCGTTCGGCCTCGCGCACGACGGAGGGCGTCGCGGCGAGCGTCTCGAACTTCTCCACGTCGATCCCGATGGGGTGCGGCTCCGCGCGAACACGGCGGTCGTCCCAGAGCACGTCCTGCCCCTCGATGGCGGCACCGAGGAGGTCGCGGGCGGACTCGCGGAAGTTCTCGGCGTCCCCCTCGGTGTGGAACCCGATCAGGTCCGCGCCGAGCATCCCGCGCAGCAGTTCGCGCGCGGACGGGAGGATGCGGAAGACCTCGGGCGCGGGCCACGGGATGTGCCAAAAGTGGCCGATCCTCGCGCCGGGGCGGCCCTTGCGGAGGAGCGCGGGCACGAGCATCAGGTGGTAGTCCTGGACCCAGAACTGCGGGTCTTCGTCGTGCTCCGCTGCGACGGCGAGCGCGGCATCGGCGAAGCGGCGGTTGACGGCGCGATAGGCCTCGCGGAAGCGCCGCTCCGGGAGGACGTACTCCAGGAGGTAGTGCGAGAGCGGCCAGAGGACCTGGTTGGAGAGGCCGTTGTAGTAGCCCTCCACCTCGTCCTCGGTCAGCGGCACGCGGCGGACGGTGAAGGTGGGGGCGTCCTCGGGATAGGGCTGGTGCTCGGGCGCGTCCTCGCTCGGGGTGCGCGAGGCGACCCAGGCACCGCCTCGGTCTTGGAGGACAGGCAGGAGCGCCGAGGCGAGGCCCCCGAGGGCGGCCGCCCAGCCGTCGGGCGTGGGGCGGATGGGCGCGCGGTTGGCGAGGAGGACGAGCGACATGGGCGGGAGGCGAGACGCAGGGTACGCGAGGCGGAATCTCGGGTTCGCTCGTGACGCAGGCGTAACGAGGATGCCCGCCTCGGTGCCGAGGTCGGCGCACCGAGGCGGAGCGAACGGACCGAGGCGGACTTCCCCACCGGTCGGGTCACGCAGAACCGCCGATTCCGCCCGCCTTTCGCGGCACACACGCGGGGGGCGGCGCGTATCGTTCGGCCTCGCGCCCCCCGATCCCGCCCGTTCCGGTGCCTCTGGCCTCCCGCGTTCTCCCGTGCTGCCTCGCCGCGTTGCTCCTCGCGGGGACCGTGCGTGCGCAGGCGCCGACGCCCATCGTCTGGGAGGAGGCACCGCTGGAGGAGGCGCTCTACACGTTCATCGAGGCGAGCGGGGTGGAGTTGGTCTTCGCGCTGACGCTCGTGCGCGATGTCCGCGTCAGCGGGACGTACACGCCCGGGGAGCCGCCCGGACCTGCGCTGGCGGCGCTGCTTCGCGGGACAGGCATCCGCGCCGAGCGCATCCGGCGGGGACAGTTCGTGCTCATCGAGGTGCCCGTGGGCGTGGAGCTGTTTCCTGACGACCCGAGCCTCTACACGGGCGTGCTGGAGGGCCGCGTGGTGGACGCCGGGACCGGCGAGGCCCTTCCCGGCGCCCACGTCTGGCTCGTGGATCTCGACCTCGGTGGCGTGGCCGACCTCGATGGGCAGTTCCTCGTCGAATCTCTTCCGACGGGCACGTACGTCGTCCGCGTTTCGCACGTGGGCTACCGCACGATCCGCGTCGAACTCGATGTCTTCCCGGACTCGCCGCTGCTCCCCCCAACGGTCCGTCTCCGCCCGGAGTCCGTCCAGAGCGCCGACGCCGTCGTGCGGCCGACGACCGTACTGGAGCCCGAGCCGGGCCTCGCGGTCGTCACCGGCGTGGGCCAGACCGAGGGGGCGTTGCCTGCCCTCGCGCCGGGCGGCCCCGTCCTCGGCGGCGACCTGACGGGGGCGCTCACGCTCGTCCCCGGCATCTCGCGGTCCGCAGGCGCCAGCGGTCCGATGACCATCCGAGGCGCGGAGCCCGGCCGTGCGCTCGTCGTGCGAGACGGCGTCCCGATCTACGCCGCAGGCGCGCTGGGCCCGTCGTTCCAGCCGGAGGGGCTCGCCTCGGCGCGGCTCCACAGCGGGCCGCTCCCGGTGGAGTTGGAGGGCAGCGCGGGCGTGCTGGAGTTGGAAACCCTGGACGTGCCGGACCGTCCGCGCGGGACGGTGGCGGCCGGGCTGGGCGGTGTGCGGGGCGTCGTGGCGATGCCGCTCGGCGAGGCGTGGGGCGTGCAGGCCGGATGGGGCCGTCCGGCTCCGGCGGACCTCCCGCTCTCGTCCGCGCTGGAGACCGGCCAGGCGCTCGTGCTGGACCCGCGCGGTCTCGGTGGCGCCCCCGAGGCGGAGAGCGGCGCGACGGACGCCGAGGCGCGGCTGACGTGGCGCCCCCGCCCCGGCCAGTCCATCGAAGTGGGCGGGTACCGGAGCGCCGAGGCCCTGAGCGCCTCGCTCCCCTCGCGCTCGTGGCGGCTGCGCGGCGTCTCCGAGGCCGCGAGTGCACGCTACCGAGGCCTCGTCGGCGACCGGACGTTCGTGACGGCGCTGGCGTACGGCTCTCGTGCCAGGGCCGAGGAGGAGATGGGCGGCCTCGATACCCGGACCGCGCTCACGGAGATCGGTGCGATGGTGGAGGTGGACCACGTGTTCTCGCTCACGCATCAGGCCCGCCTCGGTGTCCGGCTGGCCTCGCGCGAGGCGTGGGCGGAGCGAGCGCTCCGCGGCGATCAGAACGCGACCGAGTGGGCCGTCTACGCTCGCGACATCTGGAAGCCGACCAGCCGTGTGGAGCTTCGGCCGGGTGCGCGCCTCACTGTCATCGGCACGCGGGCGGTCGTGGAGCCGCGCCTCCAGGCGCGTGTCAGCCTCGTCCCGGACCGCCTCGATGTGCGCGCGGGCCTCTCGCGCCAGTCACAGGCCATCCATCAACTGCGCGGGCTCGCGCCCGGCGCCCGCGATCTCGCCGCCACACGCTGGCTCCTCGCAACCGAGAACCTGGATCCCGCCACGACGTGGCTCAGCGGCCTCGGGGCGGAATGGCGCCCCACTGAGGGGGTCGTCCTCGGAGCCGACCTGTTCGTCCGCACCTCGCGCGACGTGCGCCTCCCGCTGGCCCTGGCCGACGGCGAGCCGCCCACCGACGGGGCCTCGCTCCGGTCCGTCTTCCCGCGCCACCGCGAGCGCGCCGCCGGGCTGGATCTCGCAGGCGCCCTCCGCCGCCCCACGTGGGCCATCCAAGGCGGGCTGTCCCTCGCGACGGCCGAGGTCCGGCCCGAGACCAGCAGCGAGTGGACGCCCTCGCGCTACGGCCGTCCGGTCTCGTTCAGCCTCGCCGCCGAGCGAACCGTCGGCGCGGGCACGGTGGGCGCGCGCGTGGACGTGGAGTCGGGCCGCCTCGGTGCCGATGGCATCCGGCAGCCGGTGGAGGCCCGGCTCACACTCGGCGCGGACGCAGCCCTGACCGCGCTCGGCGTGACCTGGACGCTCGGCGCGAGGGCGGAGGGACGCGTGGTGGGCGAGGACCCGCTCGTGGCGGCGCCGCTGGCGCCCGGCGCTCCGCTGGCGGTGGGCGCCATCGGCCCGGCGCTGGTGCCCGGCGTGCGGCTCTCGGCGCGCTGGTGATCCCGCCCGCCTCGGTACCGAGGCGGAGGGGTGGCACAAGGTCGTAGACGATACGGGCCTACCTTTCCTTGTCCCCTTCGCTCCCCATCCCATGACTCAGCTCCTCGAAAAGGCTATTGCGCGGCTTCAAGCCTTGCCCGTCACCGGGCAGGACCGGTTTGCGTCCCGCATCCTCGCAGGCATTGAGGCCGAGCAGGACGCTGAGGCGGCGTTACTCGCGGATCTCGACGAAGGCATCGCGGCGGCCGACATGGGCGACGTGAGGGACGGGGAGGCTGTAATGGCGGAGTTGCGTGAGAACATCAAGGCTCGGCTGTGAGCCGCTACGTCATCACAGGACCCGCCAGGCGGGACCTGGAAGACATCTTCGACTACCTCGCCGAGACGGATCCTGCTGCTGCTCTTCGCTTGGACGACCGGTTACTCAAAGCCTTCCGTCAACTGGCGGAGTTGCCGCAGATGGGTCGCTCGCAAGAGCACCGCCGCCCGCCCGGGACTTCGGAGTTGGACCGTCCCGCCCTACCTCGTGTTCTATCGCCCCGGGGAGCGTGACGTTCAGATCCTCCGCGTACTCCACGGTCGCCGCGACTTGGACAGCTTGATCTGATCCCGCCTCGGTACCGAGGCGGAGGGGTGACAGGCACCCGGCGCGTTCTGGCGCGAGATTGAGGCATGCGCCCGCGCCCCGAGACCCGCCCTCGCGTCCCCGACCTCGCTGACCTCCGCGAGGGCACCGTGACGCGCGTCCAGGCCCAGAAGAAGGACCCCGACCGGGTCAGCGTCTTCCTCGATGACGCCTTCGCGTTCGGCCTCGCGGCCGATGTGGCCGTGGGCGAGGGCGTGCGCAAGGGTCTTCGGCTCACTCCCGAGGCCCAACTCGCACTCCTACAGAAAGAGGAGGTGATCCGCGCCCGGCAGGCCGCGCTGGACTATGTCTCGCGAGGCGGCAAAACCACCACCGAGGTGCAGCGATCCCTCGCACGGCGCGGCTTCTCCGAGCACGCCACCGCCGACGCCCTCGCACAGATGGAGCGCTACGGCTACCTAGACGATGCCGCCTACGCCTCGGCCTTCGTGCGCGGACGCGCCGCCTCCCGAGGCCACGGCCCCCAGCGCCTCCGCGCCGACCTGATCAAGAAAGGCGTCTCCCGCGAGGCCATCGACCGAGCGCTGGACGAACTGGACACCGACGACCTCGCGGACTCCGCCCGGCGCCTCGCCCTCCAGCGGTGGCGGGCCCTCGCCTCGGAGACGGACCCCCGCAAGCGCAAAAAGAAGACGACTGACTTTCTGCTCCGGCGCGGGTTCTCGTTCGACCAGGTCCGCGAGGCCATTGAGGCAGTAGCGGACGACGAGGAGGAGACGTGGGACTGACAGAGCCCACTTCTCCCGCCTCGGCACCGAGGCGGGAGGACCCGAGGGGACCGCTCGCGCTGACCTGGGCGGCGTGGGGCGTCTGCGTTCTGGGAGCCGCTGCTGCCCTGATCGTCGTGACGGCGGAGCCGCAGTTGGCCTCGCGCCCACCATCGCTCGCGCTCGTGACGCTGCCGTACGTCTTGCTGGCCGCCCTCGCGTGGTGGGGACGCGTGACCTCCACGGCGCGATGGGTGGCGCTGGCTGGGGCGCTCCTCGTCCTCGGGCTGGGGGCGGCGCTCTGGTTCGCGTGGGCAGAGGCGCCACTCGCGCGGCTGTCCGCGCCGCGCCTCGTTCCGGGTCGCCAACTGGTCGCCGTCGCCGTCGTGGCGTACGTCGTCTCGCTCGCCCGCCGCGCCCGGACGTGACCCGCCCCGCCTCGGTGCGCAGGGAAACACCGAGGCGGGCAACGCCGCGATCTTGGACTTCCCGCTTCCTCCGCTCCCGAATGTTCGACCCCGCCACCGACGCCCGTCAGATCGACGAGGCTCTCGCCGCCATCCGCGCCCGCACCGACCTCGCGCCACACCTCGCCCTGGTTCTCGGCTCCGGCCTCGGTACCCTCGCGGACGAAGTGGAGGGCGCCGTCGTGATTCCCACAGAGGAGGTGCCGCACTACCCGAGGTCCACGGTGGAGGGGCACGCGGGGCGGCTCGTGCTGGGGCATCTCGCTGGGCGACCGGTGCTCGTCATCCAGGGGCGGGTGCATTTGTACGAGGGGCACAGCCCGCGCGCGGTCACCTTCCCGGTCCGGCTCGCACATGCCCTCGGAGTGAACGGGCTCGTGCTCACCAACGCGGCAGGCGGCATCAATCGCGGCTTCGAGCAGGGCACGCTGATGCTCATCACGGATCACCTCAACCTCGCGTTCAGCAGCCCGCTATCGGGAACACTCCCCGAGGGCGAGGTTCGATTCCCCGATCTGTCCAATCCGTACGACGAGCGGTGGAGAAAACAGGCCGGTAACATTGCGGTAACACTGAAAATCGCGTATCGTGAGGGGGTGTATGTGTGGACGGCTGGCCCGTCGTATGAGACCCCGGCGGAAATCCGCTTCTTCGAACGCGCCGGGGCCGACGCCGTCGGGATGAGCACCGTCCCCGAGGCGCTGCAGGCTGCGGCTCTTGGGCTTCCGGTGCTCGGCCTCTCCACCATCACGAACCTCGCCGCTGGCCTCCAGGGCCGACCGCTGGACCACTCCGAAGTCATGGAGGTCGGGCGGAACGTCCGGGATCAGCTCGCCGCCTGGGTTCGCGCGATCGTCGCGGAGACCGGACCTGGGCGCTGAGTCGGTCTGCCCGGGCCGGGGCACCTCGCCCACCGTCGCGCCGTTCGCCCGGCTGCGACCCTGCCCCCGGGCTCATGCGACTCGTTTCCATCTGCGCACGGGGGGGCGCGCTCGTCGCCCTCCTCCTCCTCGGTGCCCTCCCGCTTGCGGCTCAGGGCAACCCGGGTCGTGCCGAGGTCTTCAGCACCCTGGACCGCCGTGCGGCGGAGGTGGGCGGCCTCGTTGAGCTCAACGTCGAGATCCTGGCCGTGCCCCGCTCCCGGTCCCACGGGGAGTCGCTCGCGGCGGCTCTGGGCAGTGCCGCGCCCGGCGCCACCGAGGCGGTGGAGGTGGTGCGGGCGTGGCCGGTGTCGCATCGCTGGCGCGAGGACGTGCTGGAGATCCAGCGGCGCTACGTGCTTCGCGTTCGCCAGACCGGTGAGATCGAGGTGCCCGCCGTTGTGATGGACGTGCGCGAGGACGAGCGGCGAACCGTCCGCCTCGCGACGCGTCCGCAAGCGCTGCGGGGCTTCGCGGCGTGGCCGCGCGAGCAGATGCGGTCGGTCGTGCCCATCGTGGCGGAGGGGCGCGAAGGCGAGCGACGCTTCCGCCGGACCGGCTCCGCGTGGCTGGCCGCGCCGGACGCCCTCGTGACGGCCTACCACGTCGTCGTGGGCGCGGGTCGCGTGCGGGCCCAGCTTCCGTCCGGGCGGACGGTCTCCCTCGGGCGCGTCTGGTCTCTCGATCCCGAGCGCGACATCGCCGTGCTCCGCATCGACCCGCGCGAGACGGCGCGCGCCGAGATGCAGGCGCTCGTCATCGCGCCCGAGGCACCTCCCGAGGCGGGAGCGGTCGCCTTCACGGCCGGATGGCCTCTCGCCACGGGGGTCGCCCACAGGCCCGACGGGTTCGACCGCCGCCAACTCCGCACGGCAGCCGCCCACTTCGACGGCATCGGCGCCGACGGGGCCATGCTCCGCGTCTCCGGCAACGCGGTCCGTCCGGGCGACAGCGGCGGTCCCCTCCTCGATGCGCTCGGCCGGGTGCTGGGCGTCGTCGTCTCGGGCCGGTCCACGACGGGCGAGGCGGATCTCCTTCGCGAGGATGTCTGCCTGGCAACGGATCCCGTGCCCGCCCTTCGCGCACGTCGGGACCATCCCGTCCGCCTCGGTAACGCGCTCGGGGAGGCCGCCGAAGAGGCACCTGCGGCCCGTGCATTTGCGGCGGCCGTCCGCCTGACCGGTCCTCTGCGCCGCTACCTCCGGGATCCCTCGCGAGACCGCGCGATGCTTCTGGAGGCCACCCAGCAAGCGCCCGACGACGCGGCGCTTCAGTTCCTCGCCGGGTCCGTCCTGGAAGCCATCGGCGACGACCACGCGGCGGCGCGCGCGTACCGAGGCGCGTACGCGGAGGGCTACTTCCCGGCCGCCTACGCCCTCGGTCACTACTACCTCGACGCGGGTGAGGCTACGCGGGCAGCCGACCTCTTCAGCGAGGTGCAGGCGACCGCTCCCTACGCCCACCTCGGTGCGATGGGACGTGCGCGGGCCCTCGCGGCCCTCCACCGCTGGACCGAGGTGGAGGCGCCACTTCGCGAGGTTCTGGACCACGACCCGCGCTTCGCGCCCGCACTCTACCTCCTCGGCGTGACCCGCCTCGCGCAGGGACACGAGGCCGAGGCGGAGGCGCTGGTCTACCGGCTGAGTACGCGCCCGGCGTGGGCGTCCAGCCTCCAGACGCTCATCGAGCACGAGGTCCTGCGCCCGACCGCGCTCCGGCCGCTCGCGCGGGCCGAGATCGGCGAGATCCCGGCGTTCCAGCGCTGAGGCTCACGAGCCGATCCGCCTCGGTGCGATCACAGCGCCACCGAGGCGGGCGGGGTCACGACAGCAGGGGCGGCTCGTTGCGGGAGCCGTCGCCACCGGACGTTTCCGGGACGCCACCGTCGTAGTCCGAGTACCGGAGCGGGGGTTCCTGAAGGCCCTGCCGCATCAGATCGAGTTCGGTCTCCACAGCGCCGAGCGTGTCGCCACACGGCCGCGCAACCGCCCGCGCGATGCCGAGGATGCCCTCGCGCTGATCGTAGTACGTCTCGTGGAGGAAGAACGAGCCGTCCGGGTGGACGACGGCGCGGTAGCCCCAATACGCGATGGAGGCCAGCCCCGCCGGGCTCTCGACGGTCGTCGTCGCGATGTCGAAGCCACAGGGCGGCGTGAAGGTGGAGCGGACCATGGAAGAGCAGTCAGAAGGGACCGAAACCTACGCCTTCCGCTGCCACGCCCGGCGAGCGCTGGCCTCGATCTCATCGAGACCTGGCAGCGACACGTTGTGGCGGATCGCGCCGCGCACGAGAAATGCCCGCAGGACCTGATCCGCGACCGGGAGCGGATACAGCTTCGCGCGTGCCGTCTCGAGCAGCGGACCGAGGAGGCGCTCCGCGAGGCCCACGCGGAGCACGACGAACGCGGCGAGCCCGGCCCACACGGCGGGGCCACCCTCCAGGAACGAAAGCGCTGAGAGCGCGGCGAGCAACCAGATCGCCTGCACGCCCGGGTTGGCGAGCACGCACGCGACGGAGGCGCCCACGCGGCTGGCGGCAGCGGGCAGCGCGAGCGCAGCGAGGACGTACGTCGCGAGGATGGCGACGAGCGCCCACGGCCACGGCAGCACCCACAGCCACAGCGGCAGCGTCACGATGGCGAGCGTCCGGGGCGCCTCCAGCCACGCCTCGGCCCGGCGGATGAACGCGGCCAGCTTTTCCTTCGCGAGGAGGGGCCCCGCGTAGTCCTCCAGGGCCGCCTCGGTTGTGCGGAAGTGGACGCCACCTGCGCTCAGGATCCCGGCAGGCGTGTCGATGTACGGCGGCGGGCGGTGGGCGGCGCGGCGAGACCAGGGAAGAGGCACGATGACAGAGGGGAGATGCGGGGGGCGTCCGGCCCACCTCGGTGGGGTCACCGATGGACCGAGGCGGGAGAACCGAGGCGGGAGGAATCAGCCGCCGTCCACGCCCGTGCGGACGCGGTCGGTGCCACTCTCGGGCACCACGGTCAGCGTGTCGCCCGGCGCGACGATGAACCGGAACTGCTCCACCTCGGCGCCTGCGAGACGGAGCGGCCCGGCGAGCATCTCCGCGAGCGTCTCGGCGGTGTTGACCCGCGGCTGGTCGTTCTCTCGGAGGTACTGCTCGGCCTGCTGCCGAAGCTGGGGGCGCACGCTCCGGAGGGCGTGCTGCACGGTCCGCTCGGCCTGCTCCGGCGAGAGCCGATTGAGCCCAGCGCTCTGCACGTCCACGCGGGCGTCTTCCAGTTCCGGCTCCACCGCGAAGACCTCGGGGTCCGGGAGACGAACCGTCACGGTCTCGCCGTCGAGCGAGACATCACGGGCCGTGAGGGCGTCCAGAGGGAGGCCATAGGTCATCGTGCCCGGGAGGTCCACGCGGACGGTCGTCTCGCCGATGGTCAGGTTGAGAACGCGCACCCAGCGCCGCCGCGTAGACGACGACGAGAGGCTGCTCCGCAGGCGGCCGGTCACGAGGAACTCCTCGCGCGCCTCGGACTGGATCGTGGAGAGCACCGTCTGCTGCACCTCTTCCTCGGTCAGGCTCAGGTCCGGCACGAAAAACGGCGCCACGAGCATGGCCGCCATCGCGATGAAGGCCAACACGAGGGCGACGGTGAGGGGACGCGCGAGGCGGCGGGGGACATCGGTCATGGCGGCGGAACGTACGCGACAGGCCTCGGTGTTGTGCCCGCGCCCTACGCGGCCGTCAGGCACACCAGCGCGACCGCCGCGAGTGCCAGCCCCGCGAGGTTGGCCCGGCTCAGCCGTTCCTTCCACACGAGCGTCCCGATGAGCGCCGCGCCCAGCACGATGGAAACGCTGTTGGCCGGGAACACGACCGGCCCACTCAGCACCGCCACGGCGCGAAGCAGGAAGTCCGCCGAGCCGTAGTTGATGAGCCCCAGCACGATGCCCCAGCCCCAGACCTCGCGCTGCGGCCAGCGCCTCGTGCGTAGGCCCGTCCACCCGACGACCACCGCGCCCACGAGGAACGCCACGCCGAAGACGAAGAGCAGGAACAGCGACTCGTCCACCGTCGCCGCGTAGCCTTCGCCGAAGGCTTTCATGATGGTGTCCACGGCCCCTCCGGACAGGAACAGGAGCGCGAGCAGAAGGACCGTCCGGGCGCTCCCCACATCCTCCGCCTCGGTGCCCGCCGCCTCGGTGCCCGCCGCCTCGGTGTCTGCCGCCTCGGTGCCCGCCGCCTCGGTGTCTGCCGCCTCGGTGTCTGCCGCCTCGGTGCCTGCCGCCTCGGATTCGGCACCGAGGCGGGCCGGTTCAGCCGACGCGCGTTTTCCCGTTGACCCGGCCGGACGCGCCACGAGCACGAACGCCGCCCCGCCCAGCGCAAGCCCCACGAACTGGAGCGCCGCGGGCTGCTCCCCCCAGATCGCCCACGAGGCCAGCACCGGAATCACGACCGAGAGCCGCATCACGCCCGCCGCGAGACCCATCCCAGCCTGCCGGATAGCGAGTGAGAACAGCCAGAACCCCGCGATGAACAGCACGCCCTGCGTCACCCCCAGCGCGACGAGCCCCGGTGTCACCGCCTCGGCCTGTCCGGTGCCTTGCAACGCGAGCGCGAGCGCCGCCGCGGCGGCGTAGTTGACCGTCAGCAGCGCCGTGCGGTCCATCTCGCGCTGCTCCGCGATCTTGAAGATCACGGCGATGCCGAGGCTGCACGAGACCGCAAGAGCGAGGAAGAGCACCGGGAGCGCGACGGGGAGACAACGCGGGAAGGTGCCCGTCGAGAGCCCGCGCGTCAAACGAAGCGTCCGCGCGGGAGGTCTCGGTCATCTCCCGCCTCGGTGCACCCGTGGACCTACCGAGGCGGTGGGCCCGCCTCAGTAGATTTGGTACGTCGGGTTGCCGTAGGCGTCCGTGCTCCACATCTCGTAGTCGCTGCCTCCGCCCATGTTGTTGAGAATCGACATAGAGGTCTGGTGCTGCATCGCGGAGATCTGGCTCATGGCGCGATAGTAGGCGTCGGACTGCTGCGTCTGCTCCTGAAGCGCGAGGAGGTCGTCCGCGGACTGTCCCGCGATCTGGGTCTGGGCCTGCTGCTGCTGCTGCGCGGAGAGCGCCGCCCACTGCGCCTGCACCAACGGCCAGATCACCGAGGCGGCCGAGAGGAACTCCTTCTCGTCTTGGCTCAACCCCGCGAAGTTCTGCGCGACGTAGGTCTCGTACTCGGCGTAGCTCGCGGCAGGAGACGCACTTCCCGCCATCTGGGCCTGCCACGCGACGAACTCCGCTGCCGCACGCACATCGCGGTCGGTGGCGCCCGTGCCCGAGGCGGGATCGAAGGCGACGAGGCGGACGCGGTTCGTGATCGCATCGAAGAACGGGGAGTCCTCTCCGGGCATCTGGCGGCGCATGTCCAACAGGGCCACCAGCAGCTGTTGTCGCGCCACGCCGACCGCGACCGGGTCTGTGGCCTGGGCGGCAGCGTTCAGCACCGTGCGAAACATCCCGAGGGACTCGGCGGTGCCTGCCGGGTCGCTGGCGTGGTCCGCCAGGACCTCCCGGCGGATGCCATCGATCTCGCGCGTGCCCAATGCTTCCCCGACGACAAACTCGGCGAGCCGGACGGCCACCATCACGTCCGCCTCGGTGACACCACTGGAGGTGCTGGCGGTACCCTCGCGGGTGAGCGTGAACGTGGCGCCGTTGGCGAGAGCGAACGTCGCGCGGGAGGCCGTGAGCTCTTGCACGGAGAAGGCGACCGTACCGCCGTTCTGCTGCACGGTCAGCGTCGCGCCGTCGAGGGCGTACGCGAACGGCTGGGCGCCCACGCCCGGCTGAACGAGTTGGCCGGTGCCATCGTCAGAGAATGCGTACGTCAGGCCCGTCGCCGCCTCGTACCATGTCCCGACGAGGGATTGAGCAGCGGCGGGAGAAGCAACGAACGCGAGGGCGAGGAGAAGCGAGACGACACGCATGGAAGGCGGAGTCAGGAGGATCTACTCCTCTCTCGCAGCCTGCGCCCGAAGGGGGCCACGGCCTCGGAGGCTGTTTGGGATGGGAGCGCGAAGGCGAGAGCGAACGAGATTCGAGGCAGCAAGGAGCGCGAATCAGGCGATGCGCGAGCATCGTCGATGCAGTGCGACGCTGCCTGGTACGGATCGCAGCCGCTCGCAGCCCGCGATTCGCTCGTCCCGAACAGCCTCTCAGACCCCAGCCTCGCGCAGGATGGCCTCGACGCGCTGGCGGAACCCGTTCGTGACCACGTAGCGCTCGCGGAGCGCCGGGGCCACCTCGCGAAGCAACTCACGTCCCTCCTCGGGGCGGGTCTCCAGCAGGAGTCGCGCGAGGTGGAAACGGGCGACGGCACCGCGCCAGTGGCCCTCCCCGAAGACGCTGTCCGTCCGGGAGATCACCCGGCGAAGCGCAGGCTCCGCCTCCGCCGGCCGGCGATCTACAGAGACCGCCGCCACGCCAGACTCCATGATGATCGTGATCGGGTGGTCGTCGCCGACCTCGGCACGCACGAGATCGAGGGCGCGGCGGCTCTCGCGCTCCGCGCCGGGGACGTCGTCCGTGATCCACAGCGCGCCGCCTACATTGCGCCTCGCGATCCCCTCGTCGAGGACGAACCCTCGGTCCAGCGCGATGCCGACGGACCGGCGATACGCTGCCAGCGCCTCGTCCATGCGGCCCGCGTCCTCGTGGACGGACCCGATGTTGTTTTCGAGGATGGCGAGGTCCATGTAAGCGCCCTCGGGGACGGCCTCATAGACCTCACGCGCAGCGGCGAGCTGACGGAGAGCCCCGTCGTAGTCCGGCGGATCCCGGTGCTGGAGGGTATAGGCGAGGTTGTTGCGCGACGGGCCCACGTCGGGGTGCAGCGGTCCGAGGACCCGTACCTCCACATCGAGAGCTTCGCGGAGGAGCGGCTCGGCGCGGTCGTACCGCTCCGCGCTGGCGAGTGCGGATCCGAGCGTAAAGAGGCCTCGTGCGCGGGCGAGATGCGCGGGACCGTAGAGGTCTCGGTAGAGCGGAAGAGCCTCCTCCACGTACTCGATGGCCCGGTCGGCATCGCCCCGGCGGACGGCGGTCTCCGCGAGGCTCGCGAGGGCGACGGCTTCCTCCTTCCGGCGCTCCAGGCGGCGCACGGTGCCGAGCGCGACGGTGAAGAGAGAGTCCGCCTCGGGCAGCCGGTCCTGGCTCAGCAGCGTGGTCGCGAGCTGGCTGACCAGCTCCGCCTCGGTGCCGAGGTCGGCAGACCCAGAGCGGCGGAACCGGGCGAGGGCCTCGCGATAGGCGGCTTCCGCGTCTTCCAACGCGCCGAGGCCCCGGTGGTACGCGCCCCGGCCCCGAGCTACCGCGACCGCGGCCTCGTGGTGATCGGGGGCCTCTCGCGCGAGGGTCGCCTCGGCGAGGGTCAACAGGGAGTCTGCGCGCGGGAAGTGCCCCAAACGCGTCTCGATGGCGCCGAACGCTGCCAGCGTTCGTGCCTGTGCGACGGGGTCGTTCGGAAATGCCTCGTCGATGGTCGCGATGCCGTGCGCGATGAGACCCGGCACGGAGAGCGTGTCCGACGATGTCTCGTACGGGTCCGCCTCGCCGAGCAACCCCACGAGGTAGTCCGCGAGTCCTTCGGCACGGTCGCGCTCGGCGGCGATGGTGACGGACTGGCGGCTCGTGGTGACGGCGGCCCACGTCGCTGTCCCGGCCAATCCGACGAGGAGCAGCGCGATGGCGGCGACGGCTCCCACGGCGGCGCGGTTTCGGCGCACGAACGTCCGCACGCGATAGCCCATCGTGTCCGGCTGGGCCGTCACCGGGCGACCATCGAGATGGCGCAGGAGATCGTCGCGGAGAGCCTCTGCCGAGGCATAACGACGCTCGGGTTCTTTGCGGAGCGCCTTCAGGCAGATCACGTCCACGTCGCCCGCGAGTTCGCGCCGGAGGCGGTCGGCGGGAACGCCGCGAGTGGGCGCCGTCTCGGCTGCACGCGTGCTGGGGCGGTCCGGCTCGCGCAAGAGCACCGCCTCTTCCACGGCACGACGACCCGCCTCGGCGAAGGGCCGCTCGCCCGCGACCAGTTCGTAGAGCAGCGCACCGAGGCCGTACACATCGGTCGCGGTCGTCACGGCGCGGCCTGCCAGTTGCTCGGGCGCTGCGTACTCCGGCGTGAGGAGCCGAAGCCCCGTTCGGGTCAGAGGCGCCTCGGCCTCAGGGTCCAGCAACTTCGCGATGCCGAAGTCGAGGAGCTTGACAGCGGGCGCCTTCCCATGCCCCATGCCCTCTGCCTCGTGTCCTGCGCCGCCAGAGGCGACGAGCACGTTGCTCGGCTTCAAGTCCCGGTGGACGACGAGCCGCTGGTGCGCGTGGTGGACGGCGTCGCAGACGGTCGCGAAGAGACGGAGGCGCTCGCGCGTGCCGAGGTCGTGGCGGTCGGCGTAGTCCGTGATGGGCTCGCCCTCAACGAGTTCCATCGCGTAGTACGGGCGCCCATCTTCGGTGCGGCCTCCATCGTAGAGTTGCGCGATGGCCGGATGGTGGAGCGCGGCGAGGATCTGACGCTCGGCGCGGAATCGCGCGAGGAGATCGTCAGTGTCCAGGCCACGGCGGAGCACTTTCAGCGCGACTGTCTGGTCGAAGGTGCCATCCACGCGGCGGGCGCGGTAGACCGTGCCCATCCCGCCCCGCCCCAGCATCCCGACGACCTGATACGGCCCGATGCGGCGCCCGATCTCGTCTTCTTCCTCTGCGCGGTCGAGGTCTCCCGCCAGTCCCTGAAGGAAGGGAGCCGCGAAGGCCGTAGCGGACGCCCCAAAGACCCGGTCGGCCTCGCCGTCCAGCGCGAGGAGCGCCTCTACCTCCTTTCGCACCTCGGGATCGAGGCCGCGGAGAGCGGCAGCGCGGGCGTCGCCTGTGAGGTCGAGGATCCGATCGAGGGCAGCCGAGATTTC
>JBCCPW010000018.1:0-17643 GCA_039024735.1 Bacteroidota bacterium | reverse complement strand
TCAACAACGTCGGCAACAAGCTTCTGCGCGTCGCGGCGGCGGTGCTGCGGGACAGGCGTCCGTACGAGGCGGACCACGTGAGCGTCAGGCCGACGATTGAGTCGCCGGAGGCCTTGACTTTGTCATAGCGATCGGCCTGCACCATACCATTAGCGCCAGACGCGAGAGGGCCCCGGTCGGCAGACCTTCCGGTTCACTACCACCCTCCAGTCTGCCGCCGAGGCCCCATGAAGATCCGCACCACCCCCGCCCCCGACAAGGCCCGCCCCACGCTCCTCCTCGCCGCCGACGTCTCCAAAGACACCCTCTACCTCTTCAGCCGCTTCGAGTCGCGGCACCGCGAGGTCACCGCCGAGGACGTGATCCCCAACCGGACCGAGGCCATCGAGCGGGCCATCGGCCAGGCCACCGCCCTCGCGGCCGAGCACGGGCTCCGCGGCGTCCGCGTCCTCTGCGAGCCGACCGGCGGCTACGAGCGGGCCCTCCTCGCCGTCGCTCGGCGGCAGGGCCACGAGACAGCGCTGGTCAGCCCCGAGCAACTCCGCCAGTTGACCAAGGCCGAGTCGCTCGACACTGCTAAGACCGACCGCAAGGACGCCCGCGCCATCCACCTGGCGGGGGAGATGGGCAAGACGCAGCGCCACCGCGCGCTCCCCGAGCCCTACGTCCTTCTCCGCCACCTCACCGCCTTCCACGACGACGAGGTCCGGACCACCTCCGCGATCCGGACCCGGATCCAGGCAACCCTCCGCGACCTCTTCCCCGACTACCACCGCCCCGTCGCCTTCACCTTCTCAAAGACCGGCCGGGTGCTCCTCCGCGAGCGGCTGCTCTGCCCCCACCGGCTGGTCCGGCTCGGGCAGGCCCGGTTGCTCTCGATGCTCCGGCGGCGCGTAAGGAGCGTCAAGACCATCACCGGCGAGCGGCTCGTCACGGCAGCCAAGGCATCGGTCCGCTCGGCGCCCCCACCCGCCGTCGCCGCCGTGCTCTCCGACCGGCTCGCTGCGCTCGTGGCCGAGTTGGAAGTCCACGAGGCCCAGGCCGAGGCGCTGCGGGCGGAGGTCGAGCGGCTCGGGGCCGAACTCAAGGCGCGCGAGGAGCTCCCACCCATCGACGAGGCGGTCTCCGGGATCACGCTCTTCAACCTCGCGCGCATCGTAGGGCAGACGGGGCCTCTGGCGGATTTCGCCACGAAGCGGCACCTGCTCCGCTATGCCGGGATGAACCTCCGGGAACGCGAGAGTGGGACGTACAAAGGCCAGACGCGTCTGAGCAAGAAGGGACGCCCACTACTGCGGAAGGTGCTCTCTGCGGATGTCACATCCGCAGCAGGCGGTCTTCCCCGTGCTGCGGGGGGACCGGCTCCTCGGGGCGCGCTACGCCGAGCGCAGACAGCGGATGCCGGAGCAGAAAGCCCGTGTGGCGGCTATGCGCAAGCTGCTCGTCGCCGTGTGGGGAGCGCACCGGAGCGCGGCAAGAGGACTCCCCTTCGACTCCGCCCGTGTCCACGTCTGCCAGAGCCAGTACGAGCGAACGCCTTCGCCCGCCCTCGCCGCGTAGCCGCCGCCCCCTCCACTTTCTACCGACCGCTCGGGACCCCCGGGGTCCCCACTCCACTGCCGCCGAGAGGACCGACAACCGCCCGTCAAGCCTCCCCGAGCCTGTCTCGGCCGAGAGCTTCGCCGTGCACCATGGAGCGCCCCGACTACTGGGAGCAGCTCGTCCCTCGGCGGCATCCCGTCTTGCAGAGCCAATAGGGGATGTTTCGTCGCTCACTCGCTGAGACGACCGATCCCAGCCAGCATGGCTCGCGGCCGACCGGGGTGATGCGCTCCGATGTCCGTCGCCGCGCCTCAGCGGCGGACGGGAACGCCACGTCCTCACCATCGGCCCGCACCTGTCTTCAGATCCGTCCTGCCCTCATCGACCAGAATCGACGTCCGCCCCTTGACTTCCTTCTAATACCAGCGGCGGGTTAGCCGGACTGCGGGCACGGCGGTGGGGATCAGTATCTTCCCATGAGCCCTCCGTGAAACGACGACAACGCATGAAGATCGGCCCTTGGACAGAAAACGAGACTCATCACGCTGACTCGCTCAGCGCCCTGAAGGACGTGCCTGATGGGGCCGTGAGCATTGCAGTCACAAGCCCCCCGTATTGGGGACAGCGAGGAGATGAAGGGCTCGGGTCCGAGGAAGACCCCCGAGAGTACGTCCGCAACCTCGTGGCAATTCTCCGCGAGGTCATGCGGGTCCTGAGGGGTGATGGCCTCCTGTGGCTCAACCTCGGAGACGCTTACAACACACCGATCAACTGGCGGCTAGACGACAGGAAGTACAGTACGCTTGGTGCGGACGGGAACGGTCTTGCCGATCACAACTCCGCATACACAAAGAAGCGCGGGAGGCGGAGAGCGTTCATCGAAAAAGAGAGCGGTTGGCTCCAGTATGGAAACCTGTTGTCACTCCCAATGAGAACCGTGCTAGCGTTGTGCGACGAGGGGTTCCTATTTCGAGGTGAGGTAGTCTGGGCGAAGCGGAAAGCGATGCCCGAGGGTCGCTGTCGGCGACCACACCGGAAGCACGAGCCGATATACATTCTCTCAAACAGTGAGAAGCACAGATTTCGGACTAAGCCGCCTGTGCCCTCTGTCTGGGATATCAAGCCGGATCGGAACCTGACCCCTCACACGAGCACATTTCCTGTCGATCTACCGATACAGTGCATTAATGCCTCTGGGTTCGACGACGGCCTAGTGCTTGATCCCTTTATGGGCAGTGGGACTACGGCTGTTGCAGCCGCCACCCTCGGGTTCGATTATCTCGGATTCGAGCTAGACCCCGAGCGAGTAGAGATTGCCCGAGCGCGAGTTGAGTCTGAGAGCCTGCCTCTCTTTACTTCGGCATAGAGGCCGCGAACTCCTGCCACCGCTTGGAGATGTATGCTGGCAGCGCGTCCCGTTTGGGCTCTAACGAAGAGACGATGACGGGGTGCTCAGTACCCGCCTCGCTCGGGATGGCGCGCGTATTGTAGACGAACGCGGCATCGAAGGCTTCATCGCGCTCGATAAGCTCGCGCTTCGTTGTAGGGGATTCCGGCGAGCCCAACTCCCCACGGTTCGTCATGTCGCGCGGCGGGTAATCTTTCGCGTCGAAGGTCCAAAGCACGCTCATGAAGCCCTCGGCCATCATAGCGCGGCTGCATGGCACGTCATCGGCGACGCGCTCGGCGAGGGACGCTTTCGAGTGGATGCCCCCGAACAGTACGCGTCGGTCCTCCGCCAAGCCGTACAGAACGAGGTCAAGCTTGGAGTCCCCGATCCGGTCGGCAATCCCCATCTCCTCAAGTGCCTCTCGCTTCGCGCTCTTGCCCAACAGCGCCTTGATCTCGATCCCGTCCGCCGCAAGTCGATCTCGGTACCAACCCTCAATGAACAACTCCAGCCCCTCGCCCCCTGCCCGAACCCAACTCTGGCTCGCTTGCGCCTTCTTGAACTCCCTGATGTAGTGTCGATACACGAGATGACGATATAAGTCGCTCGGGTTGACCTGGGGGAGAGACCGGATCGCTAAGTCGAGAGCGCGTGCCACCGCGTCCCTATTCTTCAGCCTCGATTTTGGATCGTTGAGCGAGCGAATCAACCGCGCCACCTCAACCTCTACCTTGGCGTATTCGCCCAACGATGCATTCTCGAACACGACGGTGTGCTCAGTGTCACGGTTGGCGAGAGTGACCGAGACGCCAGTAGCCACCGAGCGCGACGAACCTGGGACCTGCACAAATTCGGATTCCAGAGTGTAAGAAGCTGCTGACTCAGAGACGCCCGAGACGGTGGAGATTGACCCGAGGTTGGGGAACGTGACATCAGCAGCCCCAAGCGCTGTGAGCCAGTCCACCAGCTCGATGACGTCAAGTCGACGCTGCAGCCCCTCTACTTTTGCTATGTCGGGCTGGCGAAACCCGTCGAGACGGTCGGCTAGCTCACGTTGGGTGAGCCCTGCCTCGTTGCGGAGCGCCACGAGCTTCTGGATTACAGCTCTGTAGCGCGGATCGTAGATAGCCCCCATCCGCGGAAGCTCCCGGCACGGATAGAATCATTCCAAAATCGAATCAGGCGCTGAGACTCGCGGCAGTCCGGCTAACAGGGGGCCGTTCACGCGCAAGGAGCGACGCGGTCTCTCGGCCAGAGCAACGATAACGCCGATCCTTCACCTGAGCGAGAATGGTCGTGCCCGCAGTCGCTTGCAACGGCGAGTTCTACGTCGTCGCAGGCAACGCAAGCCCCCCTAGGGATGCCCTCAAACAACGAAGGGACGAGCACCGTCTCCTGTCGGAGCCGGGTGGCGCGGCCGAACGCATCAACTACGTTATGCGGCGGACGCGCAGGCTCCGACAAGCTACCCGACAGCGCTCGAACCTTCAAGATGTGCACCTGATAATGTGGACAAATTGCCTGCGAAGATCTTAGGACCAGTACTTCAGCCGACTGGCAGTCGGCAGAAGGGGCGGGAACGGTAGATATAGACACTCGTAGTCCGCATAAGACGCAACATCTGCTCGCAACGACGACTGCGGAACACGCCCCATGTCCGGATTCCTCGACGCCGCACGGCAAACCGCCAGAGCTCGGCACCTCAGCTACCGAACCGAGGAGACCTACCTCCGATGGATTGAACGCTTCGTCCGGTTCTCAGCGGCCCGCCTCGGCGAATGGAAGCACCCGGCAGAACTCACCGAGACGGACGTCGAAGCATTCCTCAACCACCTCGCCAACGACCGGGACGTTGCTGCGAGCACCCAGACGCAGGCCCTCTCGGCCCTCCTCTTCCTCTTCTCTGATGTCCTCGACCAGCCCCTCGAGGACATGACCAACCTCACGAGAGTCCGCAAACCCGCACGCCTGCCCACCGTGCTCACCCAAAGCGAGGTCGGAGCGTTGCTCGAAGAGATGAACGGAACCCACGCGCTGATCGCACGGCTTCTGTACGGCGCGGGCCTGCGGCTCAGCGGTGCCCTCCGGCTCCGCATCAAGGACCTCGACTTCGAGCGTCGGCAAGTGACCGTGCGACGCGGCAAGGGAGACAAAGACCGCCCCACCATCCTCCCCGACGCCCTCGTCCAGCCGCTCATCATCCACATTGAACGGGTGCGCCGTCTGCATCAAGCCGATCTCGCGAAAGGGGAGGGGCGTGTTCGGCTTCCCGAGGCATACGCCCGCAAGCACCCCGGCGCTGCGCGAGCGTTCGGATGGCAGTGGGTGTTCCCGTCCCCCCGCATGTCCACAGATCCCCGAACCGGCGACATGCTCCGGCACCATCTGTCGCCGTCCAGTGTACAGAAAGCCGTCGCCCAGGCCGCCCGCGACGCAGGGATCGAGAAGCGAGCCACCTGCCACACGTTGAGGCACTCCTTCGCCACCCACCTTCTCGAAGGAGGAACCGACATCCGCACAGTGCAAGAACTGCTCGGCCACGCCCGGCTCCAGACCACCCAGGTCTATACCCACGTCGCCAGCCTCAACGGACTCGGCGTGCCGAGCCCGCTCGACAAACTCCCGACGTAGCCCGACAGGGTCCCCGACCGGTTCCTGTGCACCGAGGCGGCCAACCGACCGCCGCCGACCGACCGCCGTTGCGCCTATTCAGTGGGCCGCGGTCCTTCGGGGCACGGGCCGCGCCCATCGCCTTCAGCGAACCGGTCCTAGTCCCGCCGGAACCGCATCCTCGCGAACTCCCGCACCCGCCCGACGGGCTCGTCACCAGACCGAACCTCGCGCCACCCCTCCACGTCCGCCTCGGTGCCGAGGCGGGGAGACGAGACGCCCGCCCGGACGGCCGCGTCCTCGGCGCTGCGTGCGCGAAAGCGCCGGGGGGCAGACCCCGCGATCTCGATTTCGTATTGCGGCATGGAAGGGCTTCCGAACAGGCGGGCTAGATTCCGATAGCCCGGAACGAGAGGAACGGCCGATCCGCCCTCCCGTACACGGTACGACGATTCGCCGCCACGCGGCACCCCAGACATGGCCCTCGACACCCGCACGCACGCGCCCTCTGGAGACGGCGCGTCCCTGGACGCGGAGATCCGCGACCTCACCGACGCCCCCGACGCCGTCGCTCCCGGCGACGATTTCCTGCCCCTCAAAGGCACCGACCACATCGAGTTCTACGTCGGCAACGCGAAGCAGGCGGCGCACTTCTACGCCCACACCTTCGGCTTCGATGTGAAGGCGTACCTCGGCCCCGAGACGGGCTACCGCGACCGGATGAGCTACATGCTCCAGCAGGGCAAGATCCGGTTCGTCCTCACCTCCCCGATGGGTCCCGAAGGCCCGATTGCCGAGCACGTCCACCGCCACGGCGACGGCGTGCGCGACCTCGCCCTTTGGGTGGACGATGCCGAGAGCGCCTTCCGCGAGACCACGGCCCGGGGCGGGATCCCCGTCCGCGAGCCCGAAACGGTCACCGACGAGCACGGCTCCGTCACCGTCTCCGCCATCGGCACCTACGGCGACACCATCCACACCTTCGTGGACCGCTCCGCCTACCACGGCCCGTTCCTCCCCGGCTACCGCGCCGTCGAGATGGAGTACTTCGCACCCCAGCCCGTTGGGCTGAAGGTGGTGGACCACTGCGTCGGCAACGTGGACCTCGGCGACATGAACCGGTTCGTCCAGTACTACGCCGACGTGATGGGCTTCAAGAACCTCATCTCGTTCGACGACGAGGACATCTCCACGGAGTACACCGCGCTCATGAGCAAGGTCATGAGCAACGGCAACGAGCGGGTCAAATTCCCCATCAACGAGCCCGCCGACGGCAAGAAGAAGTCCCAGATCGAGGAGTACCTGGACTTCTACCGAGGCGCGGGCGTGCAGCACATGGCGCTCCTCACGGACGACATCCTGCACACCGTCGGGGAGCTTCGCAGCCGGGGCGTGGACTTCCTCTACGTCCCGACGACCTACTACGACGACCTCCAGGAGCGCGTCGGCCAGATCGACGAGCCCATCGACGACCTCGCGGAACTCGGCATCCTCGTGGACCGCGACCCGGACGGCTACCTGCTCCAGATCTTTACCAAGCCCATCGGCAACCGCCCGACGGTCTTCTTCGAGATCATCCAGCGCAAGGGCGCCCGCTCCTTCGGGAAGGGCAACTTCAAGGCCCTCTTCGAGGCCATCGAGCGCGAGCAAGACGCCAGAGGCAACCTGTAGAGGGGACTGAGGGGCTTGGGTTGAGGGACTGGCAGACGGTCTCCCCCCCAGTCCCCAGTCGCCAGACCCCGAAGGGAAGGCGCGAGCCAACCCAGTCCCCCAATCCCATGGCCTTCTATTTCCGCCTCGGTGACGTCCCGCCCAAGCGTCACACCCAGTTCCGCCGTCCTGATGGGGCGCTCTACACCGAGGAGGTCCTCGGCGAAGAGGGCTTCTCGGGCATCGGGTCCATCGCCTACCACCTCCACCCGCCGACACTCGTGGACGCGGTGGGGGAGCCCGAAGACGCCTCGGTGGAGTACGCCGATGAGGCCTTCCTGCGCCACCGCCACTTCCTGGGGCCGAGGGTGGAGCCCGGCGGCGACTGGCTCTCCGGCCGCACGCCCATCATGGGCAACGCCGACATCATCATGAGCCTCTGCTCGCCCACCGAGGCGATGCCGGAGGACGTGTTCTACAAGAACGCCACCCACGATGAGATGGTCTACGTCCACGACGGCGAGGGCCGTCTGGAGACCGTCCTCGGGACCGTCGAGTTTCGTCCGGGCGACTACGTCCACGTCCCGCGCACGCTGACCCACCGGTGGGTCTTTACCGGCGAGACGCAGCCGCGTCTGCTCGTCATGGAGGCGCCGACCGACTTCCGCCCGCCCAAACGGTACCGCAACGACATGGGCCAGCTCTTGGAGCACAGCCCGTACTGCGAGCGCGATTTCCGGCCCCCGACGGAGCTTCAGACCGTCGACCAGGAGGGCCGCTTCACGGTCAAGATCAAGAAGCACGGCAAGCTCTTCCCGTTCGTCTACCGCTACCACCCGTTCGATGTGGTCGGCTGGGACGGGTACATGTACCCCTCGGCGTTCTCCATCCACGACTTCGAGCCCATCACGGGGCGCATCCACCAGCCGCCGCCCGTGCACCAGACGTTCGAGGCGCGAGGCTTTGTGGTCTGCTCCTTCGTGCCGCGCCTGTTCGACTATCACCCGGACTCGATCCCGGCGCCGTACAACCACTCCAACATCGACTCGGACGAGGTGCTCTACTACGCCGAGGGCGACTTCATGAGTCGCAAGGGCATCGGGCGGGGCAGCTTCACGCTCCACCCGGGCGGCATTCCGCACGGCCCGCACCCCGGCACCACCGAGGCGAGCATCGGCGCGAAGGAGACACACGAGTTGGCCGTCATGGTGGACACGTTCGCCCCGCTCAAGCTGACCACCGCGGCGCTGGAGATCGAGGACGAGGACTACATCCTCTCGTGGCAGCCCGAGCGGCACGGCCACCCGCTCCCGGACGCGGCGCCCATCCCGCCCGGCGTGGACCTCGGCGGCGACGGCGCCCTCGGCACGGGTCCGGCGGTGGATGCGGCCCGCTGACGGCCTCCGCCTCGGTGGTCCTGGTGAGCACCGAGGTGGAAAGCCTACGCCCCCAGGGTGTCATCGGGAGCGGATGATCTCGAAGCGGGAGCGGGTACGCGTCGGGACGCGCGTACGTTGACCGGGTCCCCCGAACGCCACCATGGATCACGACGACCTCCCGATCGGCCGCCTTCTCTCGCGCCGCGAAGTCCTCGCCCTGCTCGGTACCGGAAGCGCGGCCCTGCTGGTCGGGTGCGGCACGAGCACCGCCGAGAGCGCTGCTGCCTCCCCCTCGGTGACGTCGGCGCCGGGCTCGCCGTGCCTCGTCAAGCCGGAGCAGACCGAGGGGCCGTTCTTCTTCGAGGACGACCTCTTCCGCCGCGACATCCGCATGGACACAGCGAGCGGGGCGATGAGTGCGGGTGTGCCGCTGACGCTCACCATCGGCGTATCGCGTGTCGCCGAGGCGGAGTGTCTCCCGCTTCAGGGAGCCCTCGTGGACATCTGGCACTGCGATGCGGATGGGGCCTACTCGGGCTACGCGAGCGAGGGCACCGAGGGGCGCAACTTCCTTCGAGGGGTCCAGCGAACGGACGCTGCCGGTGAGGCGTCATTCCTGACGGTGTACCCTGGCTGGTACCGGGGCCGCGCCGTTCACATCCATCTGAAGGTGCGCACGAGTGAGGACGCGGACGCCTACGAGTTCACCTCGCAGCTGTATTTCCCGGACGATCTCTCCCGGACGGTGTTCGAGCAGGCGCCGTACGCACGCGAGGGCACCCGCGTCTCCAACGATCGGGACGGCATCTACCGGCGCGGAGGCGGCGCCGACCTGCTTCTCGCGCCCGTGCCGGACGGCGACGGGTACACCGCCCGCTTCGACTTCGGGCTGGACCTCTCCGATGCGGCGACCGGCGCCAGTGACCGGTTCGGCTGACCCCTTCCGCCTCGGTGCGTGCGCAGAGCCACCGAGGCGGTCGTACCGAGGCGGGGCGGCTACACGTGCTGGTCGATCAGGATGACGTTTCCGTCGGGGTCGGTCACGGTCAGGCTCTCCGGCCCCTCGGTGGCCTCGTCCGCCTCCTTTCCGAGGGCGAGGCCCTTCGCCTTCAGGTGCCGTTGGATCTCGCGCACGTCCGTGAACCCCTCTACCTCGGTGCCGTGCTGGTCCCAGCCGGGGTTGAAGGTCAGCAGGTTGCCCTCGAACATGCCCTGGAACAGACCGAGGACGTGCTCGCCCTGTCGCATCATGAGGTAGCCGTGCTCGGCGTCGCCTCCGAAGACCTCGAAGCCGAGGTGCTCGTAGAACGTGCGCGAGGCGGCGAGGTCGGAGACGGAGAGGCTGACGGAAAAGGCGCCGAGGGTCATCGCAAGGAGGGGAGAGGGGAGACCCCCGAGGGTACGAACGCGGGGTGACGGTCGTCTGTCGCCGCACCGAGGCGGAGCACCTGTGTCCAGAGCGCACCGCCTCGGTGGTGGTGGGAGGCAAACGACTCGCCTCTCTTCCACGTCACCGTTCTCGAACCCCTCAGCCGTCCCGGGTCGCACCGCTAGCTTGCCTCGCCCCTCCGCCCGACCATGTCTACCGACGCGTTCCCCTTCGGCCAGCCCTTCGCTTGGAGCCCCGACCCCGAGGCGGCTGCCGCCACCACCCTCGGTCGCCTCTGGCGAGACCTCGGCCTGGACGGCTACGACGCCCTCGCGCAGTGGGCCACCGACGACATCGGGAGATTCTGGACCCGCGTGCTGGACGATCTGGGCGTCGTCTTCGAGACATCGTACACGCAGATCCTCGACACCGCGCGCGGCCCGGAGCACGCCCGCTGGTGCGTCGGCGGGCGGATGAACATCACCGTCTCCATGCTGGACCGCTGGCGCAGCACGCCTCGGTGGGAGCAGGACGCCATCCGCTACGAGAGCGAGGAGGGGCACGTGACGCGGCTCACGACCGCCGACCTCCACACCGAGGTGGAGCGGGCGGCGGCCGGGCTCCGCGCGATGGGCCTCGGACCGGGCGACGCGGTCGGGCTCTACATGCCCCTCACGCCCGAGGAGGTCGTCGCCTTCCTGGCCGTCGTGCGGATCGGCGGGATCGTGCTGCCGCTGTTCTCGGGCTACGGCACAAGCGCCGTCGCGGACCGCCTCGGTGACGCCGACGCGAGGGCCGTGATCGTGGCCGACGGGAGCGTGCGCCGAGGGAAGTCCATCCCCATGAAGCCGACGCTGGACGCAGCCCTCGCCGACGCGCCGACCGTGGAGCATGTGATCGTGGTGACTCGCGCCGGGCTGGACGTGCCCATGACCGACGGCCGCGATTCCACCTGGAGCGATCTCCTCGCGCGAGGCACGGCCCGCCTCGGTGACGACCCCGAGGCGGGAGCCCCCGAGATCGTGGACGCCGAGGCGCCGCTCATGATCATCTATACCTCCGGCACGACGGGACGGCCCAAGGGCGCCGTCCACACCCACTGCGGCTTCCCCATCAAGGCCGCGCAGGACATGGTTCACCCGATGGACCTCCAGCCCGGCGACGTGATGTGGTGGATGACCGACATGGGCTGGATGATGGGGCCGTGGCTCGTCTTCGGGACGCTGCTGGGCGGCGCGACGATGGTTCTCTTCGATGGTGCCCCGGATACGCCCGGCGTGGACCGCGTCTGGCAGCTCTGCGTCGACCACGACGTGACCCACCTCGGTGTGTCGCCGGTCCTGATCCGCGCGCTCATGCCGCACGGCACCGAGGCGGTCGCCCGTCACGATCTCTCAGCTCTTCGCGCCTGTGGATCGACCGGAAGCCCTTGGGACCCAGAGAGCTGGCGCTGGCTCTTCGAGCACGTTCTGGAGTCACGGAAGCCCATCCTGAACTACTCCGGCGGGACGGAGATCTCGGGCGGGATCGTCTGCGGCGACTTCGTCCGGCCGCTCAAGCCGTGTGGGTTTCCGGGCGCCGTCCTCGGCATGGATGCCGACGTGCTGGACGACGACGGTCAGCCGGTCCGGGGGGCCGTCGGGGAATTCGCGATCCGTCAGCCGTGGATCGGGATGACGCGCGGCTTCTGGCGAGACGACGAGCGCTACCTCGACAGCTACTGGCGTCGGCACCCCGGCGTCTGGGTCCACGGCGACTTCGCCGCCATCGACGCGGACGGCCAGTGGTTCATCCTCGGTCGCTCCGACGACACGATCAAAATCGCGGGCAAACGCCTCGGTCCCGCCGAGGCGGAGGGGGCGGTGTGCGCGGACCCGGACGTGATCGAGGCTGCCGCCATCGGCGTCCCGGACGACGTGAAGGGGGAGGCGCTCGTCGTCTTCTGCGTCCTCCGCGAGGGCACCGAGGCGGACGATATCCTGCGCGCCCGCCTCGGTGCTCGCCTCGCGGATGCCCTCGGGAAGGCCCTTCGTCCGAAGGCGGTCTACGTCGTCCGTGCCCTCCCGAAGACGCGCAACGCGAAGGTGATGCGCCGGGTCATCCGGGCGGTCCACCTCGGTACCGAGGTGGGCAATGTGACTGCGTTGGAGGACGAAAGCACGCTGGATGCGATTCGCGATGCACGCTAACGATCTACCGAGCCGACGGATGCCTCGACCTACTGTGATCTACGTGGATGTGGACGACACCTTTGTGCGCAGCGCAAGCAACAGTCGCATCCCGATGCCGGAGGTGCTCAATGCCATTCGCCGACTCGATGCCGAGGGTGCAGAACTGTACTGTTGGAGTAGTGGCGGGGCTGAGTATGCGCGAGCCAGCGCCGAGGAGTTTGGTGTCGCGGCCTGTTTCGTGGCGTTTCTCCCCAAACCCCACGTCATGCTCGACGACGTGTCGGTCAATGAATGGAAACGACTCCTGCACGTCCATCCGAGTGCCGTTTCGGCTTTGTCCGTGCGCTGACCCTCCCTTTTCTGTCTTCTCACGATGCCACCGAGGCGGGCATAGCATTTCTCAAGCCCGTCCATCGAGTGCCGTACACTCACAGCATGGCTTTCCTCGATCGCATTGCCCAGGACCCTTCCGTCCGAAGCGGAACGCCTTGCATTCGGGACACCCGCATCACGGTCGTGGATCTGCTGGAATATCTCGAGGGAGGCATGACCGAAGCGGAACTCTTGGACGACTTTTCCGACCTCGAAGCCGACGACATCCGGGCAGCACTCGTGTTCGCTTCCAAAAGCGAGGGTCGATTGTCTCAGACCCCCTGAGGCTCATATTCGATATGAACCTCGACGCCGAAAGCACCCACAGCTGGACCGAAAACGCGGACGCATGGATCGCAGCGGTCCGAGGCGGTCAAATCGAGAGCCGACGCGCGGTCACGGACGGAGCAATCGTGGCGAAGGTCGTCGCGTGCCAAGGGCCCCGCGTGTTGGATGTCGGGTGTGGGGAGGGCTGGCTCGCCCGCGCTCTCGCCGCGCGAGGCCTGGAGGTCACCGGCGTGGACGCGTCGGCATCGCTCGTTGCGGCGGCTCACAGTGCCGGAGGTGGCAGGTTTCTCGTCGCGTCGTACGAGGAACTGGCACGGCAGACCGTCCCGCTTCCCCCATCGCCGTTCGATGTGGCGGTGTTCAACTTCTCTCTCCTTACCGAAGCGGTCTCGCCCGTGCTCCAGGCCGTGCGGCGTGCGGTGCGTCCGGGTGGCCGCCTCGTGATCCAAACCGTGCACCCCCTCATTACGGACCCGGCACAGCCCTACACGGATGGCTGGAGAGTGGAAGACTTCGCGGGGATGGGAGGCGGGTTCTCGCGCGAGATGCCGTGGTACTTCCGCACCATCGGATCGTGGGTGCGCGAGGTGAGGGCGGCGGGGTGGAGGCTCGAGTCTATCGACGAGCCCCTTCATCCCGAGACGCGACGCCCCGCCTCGCTGCTGCTCATAGCCCGCACGTAGGACCACCCCGTTGGGTTCTGACCCGCCTCGGTGCTCCGGATCATCACCGAGGCGGGGCGTCTCGCGCTACCGGTCGATAAGCTGGGGCTCGTACGGCGTGCCGCCGTCGTCGCCCTCCGGTGCGGGCGGCTCGTCCAGACCGGGCATCCGGGGGATGTCGTCGGCGCGGGGCGCGACGGTCGCCTCTAGCGACAGTTGGAACAGCCCGGAGCCCTCGCCGCCGGTCACGATCACTCGGTACGTCCCGGCCGTCGCGAGGGTCTGCTGCACGTTCGCGCGCTCCTCGTCAGAGTCGCTCACTACGCGGCGCCCGTCGGGCCCGACGAGCACGAGGTTCGGGCTGAAGCCGAGCGCACGAGCGTCCACCCGGACCTGATCGCCGACCTGCCCGGAGAACGTGTACACGCGCTGCTGTCCCGTGGCGAGCGAGTCTCGTGCGGGGGCGGCGTTGGGCTCCAGGATGCGCGGCGGCTCGGGGGCCTCGGGCTCGGGCGCCGGGCCAGCCGCCAGCCGGACGGTGTACGGCCCTCGCTTCGCACGCTCTCGCGAGGACACGACCAGTCGGTAGCGGGCGTCCGCCGATGGCGTGAAGGTCAGCGCGTCGCCCTCGCGCTCGGTGCGGACGCGGGCGCCGTTCGCCGAGGTCAGCGTCGGCACCACCTCGAACGCCGTGGAGGCGAGGGTGAGCGTGTACTCGCGCTCCGCCTCGACGCCGAACTCGTACGTGTCGCGGAAGAACCCGTCCACGAGGACGCTTTGCTCGCCGAGCACAGCACGGACGGTCCGGTCATCCGCGCGAAGCGCCACGATGGGCGTCTCCTGGCCGATGGAGAGGGTATAGGCACCGTCGCCTGCGGGCTCGCGCGAGGTCACGAGGATCTCGAAGCGGCCCGGCCCACGCAGGTCGTCGATGACCACGCGGGTCCCGGCGTCGCCCGAGGGCCGCGCTTCGTACTGCTGCCCGTCGGGGCCGCGCACGACGAGGTCCGGCCGGAAGTCCTCGGAGACGAGCACGAACGAGAGGACGCGCCCGGAGGAATCGGCCGTGAAGGCGTAGCGGTCCTCGAAGCGGCCGTTCACCGTCGCGTCGCCGTCGGCCAGCGTGCCGTCGATGTCTCCGGCCTGCACCTCGATGACCTCGGGAGCCTGCAGTTCATCCACGCGCTCGACCACCGGTTCGGAGGGCGGTTCGGCCGTGAAGGCGCGGAACACGAGCAACGCCACGATCACGAGCGCCGCGATGGCGAGGATCCAGAGGAAGGCCGCCAGCCACGGGCGCCGTCGCGTCGGTTCCTCTGGCGGAGGCGCCGAGGCGGTCCGCCTCGGTGCGGGTGCAGGAGGGGCCGGGGCGGGAGCCACCGAGGCGGGCGGAGCCGCTGGCGGAGGGGCCGCGAGGGTCGTCGGCGCCGGGACGGGAGGGGGAGGGGCGGCCACTGTCGGTTCTTCCTCCTGGGCACCGTCGCCGGTGGGTGTGCCCCAGGGCATCGTCTCCCCGGAGCCCTCGTACCGCTCACCGAGGGCTTCCCACGTCTCGCGGAGGAGCACCGTCCCGTCGGCCGTCAGCACGACGACGTTGGTGGGCAGGAACGTGACGCCCGTGAATGGGTCGGCCTCGCCTCGTGCGAGGAAGTCGCGGTCGGCCTCGGCATCGAGGCGGTGGAAGTGGGCCATGGGTCGGGAGGTCGTCGGTCGAGGAAAGATCGGGAGGCTCAGCGCTCGATACGGAGGCGGAGCGGAACGGTGGCATCGCCACCGAGGGGGGCGGTTAGGATGAGGCGCTCGGGGTCGAGCACGGCGCCCTCTGTCACGAACACGAGGCGGCCCCGGCGAGTGGAGCCGGGCTCCGCCAGCACGCCCGTGCCTGCGCTCTGCGCCGGAAGCGGACGGTAGCGGCGTCCGGCGGCGTCCACGAGGGTGCTCTGCGCGGCGAAGCGGCGCCACGGCGCCCACGGCCCCTCGTAGTCCACGGAGCGCACGCTTACGCCGATCTGCACGAGGGTCTGGTCCCCGCCGGGATACGACACGGAGATCCCGGCGGCACTGACGACGAAGGTTTCGCCATCGGGCGTGGTGCCCTGGCCCTGCGCGCTCGCGCCGGAGAACCAGCCACGCGGCGCATCCGGATCGTCCGGGTCGAAGGTGATGGGGGCGGGCGGCTCGGGGCGGCCGGACCGGACGCGGAGGGTGTACGGGCCGCCGGGATAGATCCCCGCCTCGGCGCCTTCGGCGGTGGAAATCTCCAGCACGTACGTGCCGGGCTCCAGGTCGTCCCGGATGACAGAGATCTGCGACCGCTCCGCACGGTTGGACTCTGTGAGCACCTCCTTCGTGATATGCCGCTCCTCGCGCCAGAGTTGAAGCGCGGGCGCGAACTCCCGGCTCTCGACGGAGATCTCGGTCTCGTCGTCCTCGCGCACCCGGAACCGGTAGGCGTCCAGGTAGCGGCCGTCCCGAAGCCAGCTGTCGGGGCCGAGGGTGCCCGAGATGGCGCGTCCGTTCGGCACGATGGACTCGGCGTCCACCGTCCGCATCTCCATCGCGAAGGGACCGGTGCGGTCCGGGGCGTCGCTGGAGACGAGGAGCGTGTAGGGCAGGTCCCAGCCGGGATGGAAACGGAGGAGGGTGCCGAAGAGGCTGTCGCCTGCGACGCCGCGCTCCAGCGTGCGCTGCTGGCGGATCTCGCCTGCCGGACCGAGCAGCGTGAGGCGGGGGCGGAAGGCGGGCGAGACGACCTCCAGAATCACCGGCCGGTCGGGCTCGGCGAGGAGTGAGTAGGCCCGCACGTATCGGCCCGCGCGAGGGCGTCCGGTTCCGAGCGTGTCGGCGCGAAGGGGATCGCCGATGGCGAGCGTGTCGGCGATGAGGCGGCGGGCGGTCGTGATCTCGTACGCGCCGGTCTGGCCGGGCTCCGTGGAGGTGATCGTGATGTCGAAGCGGCCGGGCCCGCGCAGCCCCACCACCTCGGCACGCTCCTCCGTCCCCAGGAGGACACTTGCACCGAGGCGGGCGCCATCGGGTGTCTGCACGCCAACATCCGGCCGAAACGCTGCCGAGGTGGCGATGACCGACGCCTCCACACTGTCTGTGAGGGTGACCGTCAGGAAGTCCACGTAGCGGCCGACGGTCGTCTCGGCGTCGCCGGGCTCCAGGGTCCCCTCGGCGAAGAAGGACCCATCCGGCTGAAGCTCCAGTGGGGCAGGCGCCTGCCGCCGGGCCGCCGCCCACGCGGTCCGCGCCACCGCCGCCTCGGTCTGGATGCTCTCCTCACTCGGAGGCTCGGTGGACTCGTACCAGAAGACCACGGCGACCCCAGCGATGATGGCGAGCAGGCCCATCGCGACCGTCGCGCGGACCCAGCCGGGCAGCCATCGCCACCGGCCACGAAGCCACGTCCCGAGGCGGGGCTCGTCCGTCGGGCGCCACGCCACGGGCGGGCGGGTCGCGGGGGGAGGGGCGGCCCGCGCGGTCTCGGCGGCCGCCTCGGCGGGGGGCTCCAGCGGGGTCTCGGTTTGAACCGGCACGGGTGGGAGGGACGCCCGGGGAGGGCAGGCGCGAAAGGTAACGCGCGCTCGAAGCGGGCTCGTGCGCGGGACCACTCGACCGCCTCGGTCCCGAGGCGGGACCGTTCAGGCGAGCGGTCTCGCTCGCAAGCACTCAACAGATGGTCTCGCGCTCCTGTGCTCCTGGGACGAGAGACCGCGAACTACGAACATGGTTGTCGTCCGTCGTTTGTGGTCCGTCGTCCCCCTGTCTCGGTCGTTCCGCCTCGGTACCGAGGCGGGGTCAGACCGCGTGCGGCATCGCGCGGTGGGCGAGACGGAGGAGGTCCGAGACCTCCAGGAGCACCTGGGGGCCTCCGCTCAGACCGGTCTCCACGAGCGCTCGCCCGAGTTCATCGGAGTCGATGATCGCGTTCGGCGCGAGGCGCCGCAGCAGAGGCGTCAGGGGCGACATCGCGGTGTAGAGGGCCCGGTAGAGGGCCGTTCGCGAGACGGCCCCGCCGACCGGCTGGATGAATCCCGGCCGTGCGTTGTAGACCTCCCGGAAGGGCAGCGCGAGGAGAGCCGCCTCGGTGTCGCCTTTGACGCGTGCCCACATCGCCCGCCCGTTCACGTCCGATCCTGCGCCGGACACATAGACGAAGCGCATCGTGGGCGTTCGTTCCGCGAGGCGATGGGCAACGGAGAGC
>JBCCPW010000017.1:0-17821 GCA_039024735.1 Bacteroidota bacterium | reverse complement strand
TCCGCTGGACGACTGGCTCGCAGCGTGGGACCGCACGATGGCAGTCAACCTGACCTCGCTGGCAGTGCTCGCGCGCGAGGCCGTGACCCACTGGTCCGAGCGCCACACCGAGGCGAGCCGCGCCCCCGGCGAGATCGTGGGGCGCCTCGTGACCGTCTCGTCGCGAGCGGCCTTCCGGGGCGACGACCCGGCGTACCTCGCCTACGCGGCGAGCAAGGGCGGCGTGGTGGCGCTCACGAAGTCCATCGCGCGAGGCTGGGGACGGCGCGGCGTGGCGGCGTTCGGCGTGGCGCCCGGATTCACCGCCACCGACATGGCCGCGGACGCCCTCGCGGCGGACCGCGCCGGGCTGGAGGCGCAGACCTCCATCGGGGCCATCGCCGAGGCGGAAGAGGTGGCGCCGACCGTCGTGTTTCTCGCCTCGGGGCTGGCGGACCACGCGACGGGGACGACCGTAGACATCAACGGGGCCAGCTACGTGCGCTGACCCTCTCGCCGCGTCTGCCCCAGATTCGCCATGCCCCCCGCTGAATACTCCGAGGCCCAGGCGGCCGACCTCCTCCGACGGGCGGCTCGCCTCCAGGCCGACCGCGACGACCGCCGCCCGACCGGTCTCACGCTGGACGAGGTCAAGCGCGCCGCCGAGGCGGCAGGCATCGACGCCGCGTTCGTGGATCAGGCTGCCCTCGGCGCCCACGCCGATACGCCCCCGACGCCGTTCATCGCGGGCGTGCAAACGAGTGCGCGCCGGGTGCGTGTGGTGCCGGGGCGCGTGAGCGACGCCGAGTGGGGCCAGATGGTCGCGATGCTCCGTCGCGATCTCGGCGGCAAGGGCACCGCCGAGACCATCGGGCAGACGCGCGAGTGGCGGCGCAATCCGCTGCTGTTCGTCCTCGAACCCGAGGGCACCCACACCCGAATCACGGCGACGGCGACCTGGGCGGGCGATGTGAGGGCACTGTTCTACGCCTCGCTGTTCTACGTCGCGGGGGCGCTGGGCTTCGGTGCCGCGTGGGGCCTGAACGGCACGGAGCCGATGGCCGTCTTCGCCGTGCTCTTCACCGCGATGGCCCTGGTTCACGCGCTCTGGCTCACGTTCCGCCTCGGTCCAAAGGGGCCCCGCGTGGAGGGCAAGTTCGACCGCGCGCTCGACGCGATCGAGGAGATCGCGGGCAAGGAAGAACGCGAAGCCGTCCTCGCCGAGGCGCCCGAGCTTCCGGACGATCCGGCGCGAATCGACCCGGCGCTCCTGGACGACCTGCCTCGCCTCGGTGCCGGGGCGGAGGCACCCGAGCGGCGGCGAGAGCGGAGCTAGGCGGCTCGCCCGATGCATCCCTCCCGAGGCGGTCCCGTAGCTTCGCGCATGCCCAAGCGATTCTCCGAAGCCGACGCCCAGCGCATCTTCGCACTCGCCGCCGAGCGCCAGCACGAAAGTGGTCAGGAGGAGCCCGGCCTCTCCCTGGAGGAACTCGAAGAGGTCGGCCGGGCGGCGGGGCTGGATCCCGCCATCGTCCGCGAGGCGGCCATGGATGCACTCCGCCCCGAGGCGACGAGCACCACGCGGCGGGTCCTCGGGATGCCGCTGGAGTTCCGCCGCGAGCGCTTCATCCGGGGAGCGGTCACCGACGAGGCCTGGGCGCAGATCGTCGTGGACCTGCGGCGGCAGTTCAACAAGACGGGGCTCGTGACCGACATCGGGCCGCTCCGGGAGTGGCGGTCCGAGGCGAACGACCAGCGCCAGCCGGTGACGGTCACGCTCTCGCCAGAGCGCGAGGGCACTCGCGTCGTCATTGAGCAGGCGCAGGCCCAGACGGCCCTGGGCCTCGGCATCGGGCTGGCGACCAACCTCCTGATGGGCCTGATGTTTCTCGTCTTCGCCACCGTGGAGACCGGAGAGCCCGATCTCATATTCCCCGCGACGATCCTGCTCACGTTCGCGGCCGTCTTCGGCTTCGGAGCGTTCTTCGGGATGCGCGGCTACAGCCGCCGCCAGCTCGAGAAGTTCGACGCGACGCTGGACCGGATCGACCTCGCCGTCCGCGACGCAGAGCGCCCCGCCGCCCCCGCCTCGGTGGAGGCCTCGACCGAGGCGCCCCGCCTCGATCCCGCGCTCCTCGACGATCTCCCCCGCCTCGGTGCCGAGGCGGACGGAACCGGGCGCTCCCGCGTGCGGGAGTAGCATGGGCACTCCGCCGTCCGGGCGGAGTAGGCTCGGACCCACCGCCACCATCGTGCCCGAGAAGCGTTTCACCGAGGAGGAAGCCCAGCGCATCTTCGCGCGCGTCGCCGAGCGCCAGCACCTCGCCCGCGAGGGCGAGCCGGGCCTCACGCTCGCCGAGATGCAGGAGGTCGCCCGCGCCTCCGGCCTGGACCCCGCGCTCGTCACGGCTGTCGCGACGGAGATGGTCACCGGCACCGAGGCGGACGACCCCGCGACCTTCGGCGGCATCCCGCTGACCGTCCGCATGACGCGCGTGCTTCCCGTGGACGTGGATGAGGACGGCTGGGCGCTGATCGTCACCGAACTCCGGCGCGCGTTCGGCAGGCCCGGCACCCCGACCGACCTCGGGCGCATCCGGGAGTGGACGGCCACACCGGTCGGGCACAGCGCGCCCGTCCACGTCACGCTGACGCCCGGAGAGGGCACCGCGACCCTCACGATGGAGCAGAGCGTCGCGGACCAGGCGCGAGGAGCAGGATGGATCCTCCCCGGGACGACCCTTCCCTTGGCAGCAATCGCCGGAATCTTGCAGGCCACCACCGAGGCGGGAGCCGAGGTCTGGCTGCTTCCCGTTCTCGTGGGAGCCCTGGCCGTGCTGATCCTCGGCGCGATGTGGCTCACGTGGAGGCACTGGGAGCGCAAGGCCACCCGTGAGTTCGAGCGCGCGATGGACCGGATCGACCTCGCCGCCCGGGGGGCTGCGCTCGCCTCGGTGCCGCCGGATGAGACCTCGCGCGAGGCGCCTGCGTTGTCTCTCGGTGACCTCCCCGAGGCGGAGTCCACGGAGGCCTCGCGAACTCGCGACCGGGCTCGCTCGTAGCTCTCGCTTCGACGCTTTCCGACACGCCATGCCCAACACCTACACCGAGCGCGAGGTCGCCCTCATCATCGAGCGCGCCGTGGAGCGGCAGGAAGAAGCGCGCCGCCGCGCCAGCGCCGCCGGACTCTCCCTCGGCGAGATCGAGGCCCTCGGGAAAGAAGTCGGCATCGACCTCGAGCACCTTCGCGCTGCCGCCGCCGAGATCGACGCGGGCGCCTCCGAGAAGGCCAGCCACACCACCGCCACGCACAACCACGTGGAGCGGTGGACCACCGGCCCGCTCGACCCCCACGACTGGGAAGACCTCACCGAGGACCTGCGCACCCGCCTCGGTCAGGACTACGGCCCGATGTACGGCCGGACGGACTCCGGCAAAACCGTCGAGACCGGCGCGACGCGGACGTGGGAGCACACCAGCGGCCTCGGCGTGCACCACCGCCTCGTCGTTAGCGAGCGCGGTGACCGGACGCGGATCCGGCTGGATCAGCAGGTGGGGCTCGCGAGCCCGCCCGTGGAGGGCTTCATGTACGGCCTGCTGTCCATGATAGCGCTCGGCCCGCTCGCCGGATGGGGATCGTCCCTGCTGTTCGACGGTGCCCTGGCGACGACGGTCGGCGTCATCTCCGGCCTCGTGCTGTTCGCGATCGCGGCCTTCGCCATCTACAAGGCCGACGTGGCGTGGCGCGGCAAGAAGATGGGGCAGCTCCACGACCTCGCCGACCACGTCGCGATGCAACTCGCGCCGTCTGTGAGCGCCTCCGACCCCGCCCGCCTCGGTACCGAGGCGGAGGCCACCCCGGCTCCAGCGCTGGACCTGGACGCCGTGAGTGAGGCCCCGAACGCAGCCCCCCTTCCGCGCAACCGCGAGCGCGCGTGAGCCTCCGCGTTGGCCTCGTCTACGACCGCTTCGGCGACGCCGAGCCGCCGCCCGGCGCCCCGCCCGACTGGGACGCCGAGTACGAGCCCGAGGCAACCATCGCCGCCCTCGAAGACGCGCTGGAGCGATTGGGGCACACGCCTGTGCGGATCGGGAATGTCCCGTCTCTGCTGGAGCACATCCGGCGCGGTCCGCTGAACCTGGACGCAGCCCTCACCATCGCGGAGAGCTACGGAAGCCGCAACCGCGAGGCGCACGCGCCCATCCTGCTGGAACTGGCGGGCGTCCCTTGCCTCGGATCGGACGCGCTCACGCTCTCGGTCTCGCTGGACAAGGCCCTGACCAAGACCGTCGCCCGCGCCGCAGGACTCGCGACGCCGGACTGGCGGGTGGTCCACGATCGGATACCGGGGACCGGGGACCGGGGAGACCGAGAGCCATCCCCCGTACCCCACCCCTCGTTCCCCGTCTTCGTCAAGCCGAGGTACGAGGGCACCGCCAAGGGCATCGCGCCGACCTCCCGCTGCGACGATCCCGCCCGCCTCGGTGCCGAGGTGGAGCGGCAGCACGCGCTCTACCGCCAGGATCTGATCGTGGAGGCATTCGTCGAGGGCGCCGAGTTCACCGTCGGGGTGGTGGAGACCGGCACCGAGGCGGAGGCCCTGCCCGTTCTGCAACGCGCGACGGAGCGCACGACCGGCATCGGCCTGCACGCCCTGGAGCGCCACGACGACCCGGCCACTCCCTTCGCCTACGACGTGGACGCCGTGCTCTCAGACGCGTTGGAGGCCGCGTTGCAGCGCGACGCGCTCACCATTCACCGCGCGCTGGAGTGCCACGACTTCTCCCGCTCGGACTTCCGCGTGGCCCCCGACGGCCGCGTCTGGTTCATCGAGATCAACCCGCTGCCCACCTTCGCGCCAGACGGAACGTTCGCCATTCTCGCTGAGTTGGCGGGGCGGCCGTACGCGTCGTTCCTTGCTGAGGTGCTTGCACGCGGCCTGCGTCGGCTGGCGATCTCGCGCCCCTAGCCCCTTGACGCAGTATCGGGGACGTGCTACCCTCCGCGCTCCCCTGGCACGTGCCGCCTCGGTATCCACATTGTTGATAACCGGGGCCTCACGTTCTACTTTAACTCCTCCGCCCATCTCGTTCCAGCGCCGCAGTCTCATGCCCCGCTTTCCTCTCGCGGCTGCGCTGCTGCTCGTCTCTGCCCCCGTCCTCGCCCAGTCGGTGCCCTCGGACGTCGCGGTGCCTGCCCGTCTCGCCCAGATCGGCGAGGTGGACCTGCTCCCCGCGCCCGAGGCCGCCGACGCCCCCCTGACGGAGTCGGAACTGACGCGCCGCATCGCTCGCCTGTACACCCGCCACGCCGACCTTCTCACCGCCGCCGCTGACGGCCAGGGCACCCGCTACGCGTCCCTGCTCGAAGGCCTCGTGGGGGATCTCCAACTTCTCGCCCAGCGCGACGGCGTGCTCTACGACGCCCGCTTTCGTGAGCTCTACTCGACCGTCCTGACCGAGAAGGAGATCTTCTACGGCGTGGAGGAGATCGACCGAGGCGACGTGTACGCGGTCAACGAGGAGGCTTTCCGCGTGATCTACGAGCCGCACGAGCCGACGCTGGAGTCGGTCGATTTGCCGCCGCTCCCCACCGTCGCGGTGGCCGAGACGGTCATCCCGATGGAGGTCACACCGAGCGTGGAGCGGAGCCTCCGGTTCCTGCTCCGCAAGCCCGGCCACGTCGCCACGCTCCGCCAGCGTGCGGACACCTACTTCCCGATGGTGGAACGCATCCTCGCCGAGGAGGGCGTGCCGGACGAGGTGAAGTACCTCGCGATGGTGGAGAGCGCGCTCAACCCCGTTGCGCGGAGCCACATGGCCGCCGCCGGGATGTGGCAGTTCATCCGCCCGACCGGCCGGGCGTACGGCCTGACCGCCAACCGCGAGTTGGACCTCCGCCTCGATCCCGAGGTCGCCACTCGCGCCGCCGCGCGCCACCTCCGTGATCTCCACGACCGCTTCGGCGACTGGCAGCTCGCGCTCGCGGGCTACAACTGCAACCCGGCGGTCATCGCGCGGGCCGTGCGCCGCCACGAGCAGCGGACCGGCGAGCGCGCCACGTTCTGGGACATCGACCACGCGATCCCACGCGAGACCCGGGGCTACGTCCCGATGTTCATCGCGACCTCGCTCATCCTCTCCGACCCGGACACGTACGGTTTCGAGGAGCCCGAGCCTGGCCCCGCCTACGTCTTCGACCGGATCCCGGCCGCGCCCGGCACGCGCCTCCGCGATGTCTCGCGCATCATCGACGTGGACGAGGCCGTGCTTCGCGCGCTGAACCCGGCGCTGCGTCAGGGCCGAGTGCCCGGCACTCGGGTGCCGCACAGCATCCGCATCCCGACCGGCACCTACGCTCGCCACGCCGCCCGTCTCGATGCGCTCGCGCCGGAGGGCGAGACCGCACTCGTCGCGGAGAGCGTGGACTACGGCCGCCGGATGGTCAACCCCATCGCGCCCGTGGAGCCTGCCGAGATCCTGATCGCTGCGCAGCAGCGCGCCGACGTGGAGCGGAACGAACGGTCTCGTGCGGCGGCGGCCGTCCGCGTGGCGCAGGCCGCCCCGCGCCCTCAGCCCGCTCCTCCGGCTGAGGCGGCTCCCGAAGCGCCCCCCACCGAGGCGGCACCCGTCGCAGCTGCGCCCGCCTCGGTGGCAACGCCCGCGCCAGAGCCCGTCGCGCAGGCCGCGCCCCCGGCCCCTGAGCCGACCCCGCCGGTCCGTCTCGCGGCGGACACCGCGCCCGATCGCCCGACCATGCACCGCGTGCAGCGCGGCGAGCACCTCTCGATGCTCGCCCGCCAGTACGGCGTGACCACGCGCGACCTGATGGGCTGGAACGGCCTGACCTCGTCCACCATCCACCCGGGTCAGCGCCTCCGCCTGACGGCCCCCGAGGGCTACGACGCTCGCGCGGCAGCCCGTGCGCGGACGACGGCGTCTCAGCCCCAGCGCGTGACGCACCGCGTTCGCCGAGGCGAGAACCTGACGCAGATCGCCCGTCGCTACGGCGTGTCTCTCCGCGACATTCGCCGCTGGAACGACCTCTCCCGCGACACCATCGTGCCGGGCCAGCGCCTGACGATCGAGCGACCGAGGCGGACGGCGCGGGGGTGAGCCGGTCAGCCACCTTCCCGCCCCGCCGTTGGAACTGATCGTTCTTGGCGCCCTCGTCGCTGCTCCAGTCTTGGCTGCGGTATGTGGTAAGGCTGTCCGCCAGTCGTTTTCGGGCCGTACACGTGGGGCGATGCTTGGCCTCTCTGCTCTGGTCCTAGCAGTCACAGGGTCCCCGTACTCTCTTCCCGGCTCGGTGGCGGACCGTCTCGTTGCTGTCCTTGCCTTCCTTTGCCTTGCCCTCGTACTGGGATCATTTGCATGGAAACCACTCCGCCTCGGTCTTCTGGTCGTCCTCTTTGCCATTCCGGCGTCATTCAGTCTGATGGCGCCCCTCTGGATCGTTGCGGATGTTACTCGCCTACCTGACGAGATCGCATCGCTCGATTGCGGTCTCTCCGTCAGGATGACGGGCCATGCATGGGTGGGTCGGTTCGTCCAGTACAAGCATCTCCGCGTACCAGCGCAAGGGCTCCCTCCCGTTCGAGCGCAAGGTGGGTACCCGTTCGTTCGACTCCTTTGCGTCTGAGGTCTTGGTGGTCGGACATTAGGGTAGATGCGAGTTTGAACTGACTGGGGGCTCATCCTATGGGCACCCCGACTGTGAACAGGGGGAGGTGTACTCGGAATACTGGCGCGTGGACACGACGAGAAGCCAGCCGCTGCAAGCCGGTGGGGACCACGAGCATGTTTGCACCTCTCCCACATCAACCTCGGCGTTGTCCCGCTATACAGGGGTCGATCCGCGTAGATGAGAAGCCACTCGTTGCGCCAGATCGACTGATGCCACTTCTCGTTCTTGTGGCGCTTCTAACGCTTGCCTGAACCCAAACTCCGCCTCGGTACCGAGGCGGACCAGTCCAGAGTTGGAGCCTCACGTCCTCCGCCTCGGTGAACCCGTCCGGCGTCCACTCCCACCCATCCCATGACCATCGGCTCGCTGTTCGATGAGAGACCGGTCCCGTGGGGGCTTCGCGGAGACCCGCACCTCTGGCAGGAGATGCAGTATCGGTTCGAGTCCACGCCATTGCCCGCCTCCCTCGCGGCGTTCGACCGGCTGCTCGTGGAGGCGTACGAGTCTGTGACGGGGCAATCCGTCGAGAACGACACGTTCGTGTACGTCGAGCGGTTCGACCACGGCGGGATGTCGCGAGGCATGGTGTCGCCGCCGTGGTGGAGAGAGACTGCGTTCCCTCTGCTTCGCTCTCGGTACCGGGAGGCCGTCTCGTCCGGCCGCAAGGGCTCACGGTAGCGGAAGGCGCACAGGCGCCGGGGCCGAGAGCCGCCGCTACACCCCCAGCCGTCCCTCCACTGCCTCGGCACCGAGGCGGGCGAGACGGCGATGGAGCGCGGCGTTTTCCCCCCGGTCCGTCCGCACCTCGATCAACGCCGAGGCGCCCGACGCGAGCGCTGCCTGAAACGCCTCGGTGAACGCGCGATGCGTCGCGGGTGCGTGGTACGCGAGGCCGAACTGCCGAGCCGCCGCCTCGAACCCGAGGCCGTGCGGCGTCCCGAAGAACGGTTCGAAGGTCTCCGTCGCGAGCGCCGGGCCGTCCGCCTCGGGCGCGATGGGAAGGAAGTGGAAGATCCCGCCCCCGTCGTTGTTGATCGCCACAATGACGACCGGCGGGCCGTCGCGGAGCAGGGCGAGACCGTTCAGATCGTGCAGCAGCGCGAGGTCGCCGATGAGCAGCACCGTCGGCGCGTCCAGCCCTCGCGCGAACCCGGCGGCCGTGGCGACGGTCCCGTCGATGCCGCTCGCGCCTCGGTTGGCCGTCACCGTCACGCGGGGCACGCCGAACGCATCGAGGTCGCGGACCGGCATGGACGCTGCGACGACCAGCCCCGCCTCGGGCGGCGTGTGCGCGGCCACGGCTCGCGCGATGCCCGGCTCGGTGATCGCCTCCCCCGCCAGTTCGCGGTCCAGCACCTCCGACACCGCCACCGAGGCGGATCGCCACGCCGTCGCCCAGGCCGGATCCGGGCGCGAGGCGGTCGCGGCGACAAGATCCCGGAGGGCGAACGCCGGATCGGCCGTGATGCGGTGCGTGACGCGGTGCGCGGGATCAAGGCGCCCGGCGGTCGGCGCGATGCGGACGGTGACCGGCGAGCGGTCCAGGAGGGCCTGGAGCCGCTTCGAGGTGGGCCGCGCGCCCACATGGACCACCGCGTCCGGCACGTGCGCCTCCGCGAACGCCCGCGAGGCCAGCGCGAGGTCGTAGAACGGGACGCCCTCGGGGGTGTGCGCGCCCGAGAGTGAATCGGCGAGGAGCACCCAGTCGGTCCGCTCCGCCGCCGCACGCACCGAGGCGGGATCGGCGCCCTGTCCGGCCACGAGCAGTACGCGCTGGCAGGGTTCCAACGCCCGCGCCACGCTCGCGATGGCATCCGGCGGGACGACGGTCTCCGCCTCGACCGCCTCGGTGAACGGCCGGTCCGCCTCGGCCCACGCGTGGAGATGGTCGGGGAGCGTGCCCGTGCCGTCGGCGAGCGGCGCGAGCGGTTCGCGGAACGGGCAGTTCAGGTGCACCGGTCCCGGGTAGGGCGCGAGGCTCCGCGCGACGGCGTGCGCGGCCGTCGTGAGGACGTACGCCGGGTCCACCTCGGGCGTGGGCGGCGCGAGGTCGGCGGTCCATCGCGCCACCGAGGCGAAGAGGCCCGGCTGACGCACGGTCTGGTTCGCGCCCGTGTCGCGAAGCTCCGGCGGACGGTCGGCGGTGAGCAGCAGCAACGGGACGCCCGCCGTGTCCGCCTCCACAGCGGCGGGAAGGCCGTTGGCGACGGCCGTGCCGCTCGTCGTGATCCAGGCCGCCGGACGGCCTGTCGCGCGGGCGAACCCGAGCGCCGCGAACGCGCCCCCGCGCTCGTCGATGTGGACAAGAGACCTCGCGCGGGGATTCTGCGCCACCGCCACCGTCAGCGGCGTGCTCCGGCTCCCCGGCCCGATCACGAACAGCCCGACGCCCTGCCGGACGAGTTCTTCCACGAGCAGCGCGGCCCAGAGATGGTTGGCGTTCGGGGCGCGGAGGAGAGGAGACGGCATCACCGGAAGCTCGCCACGCGGTCCGCCTCGGTGCCGAGGCGGGAGGTCGGCATGGCATCAGGGACCCGCGCATGGGGGCGGCACGACCAGGACGTTGGGGATCGGACCTTCGCACCGAGACGGAGGCGCGCGTGCGTCATCCCTCCAGCCCGAGTGCGTCCGCGAAGGCGCCCAGCTTCGCCTCGGTCTCGTTCCATTCCGCCTCGGCGACCGATCCTGGCACGAGGCCCGCGCCCGCGTACAGCGCGAGGTCGGTGCCGCAGAGCAGACCCGAGCGGATCCCGACGGCGAACTCCGCCGCATCGCGCGAGACCCACCCGATGGGCCCGGCGTAGAGGCCACGGTCGAAGCCTTCCAGGCGGTGAATGGTCGCCAGCGCAGCAGGCGTCGGCGTGCCCGCGACGGCGGGCGTGGGGTGCAGCGCCTCCACCACGTCCAGTGGCGCCACCCCCTCGCGGAGGGTGGCGCGGAGTGGCGTCTTCAGGTGACGCACCCGCGCCGCCTCAATCTGGAGCGGCCGCTCCACGCACACCACCGAGGCGAAAGGAGCCAGCGCCTCGGTGATGAAGTCGCGCACGAAGGCGTGCTCGCGGCGGTCCTTTTCGCTTCCGGCCAGTTCGTCGTGGAAGGCGCGCGCGTCGGCTCCGGCGCCCCGGCGGCGGGTGCCCGCGACCGCCTCGGTCCAGGCCTCGCGGCCCGTCACGCGGACGAGGCGTTCCGGTGTGGCGGCGAGAAACTGACGCCCGGCACCGTCCGAGAGGAGAACGTGGAAGGCGGTCGGGGCCGCCTCGGTGAGCCGATGGAGGAGAGCCGTCGGGTCGAGCGCGTCCTCGAAGCGGTACGTCGCGCGCCGCGCGAGGACCACCTTGCGCATCTCGCCGCGTTCCATTGCCGCGAGGGCGGACTCCACCGCCCCGCGCCAGCCCTCACGGTCGGGGCGGTCCACCCGCGCGACGGGATAGTCCAGCGCGCGGGGCATAGGGGTCGGATCAAGAACGATGCGATCCAGTGCGGAGCGGACAGCCTCGTGCGAGTCTCGCGAGACCGCGTTGACGGCCAGCGTGGCCTCCCCGTCGCGCACGACCATCTCCACCCGCGGGAGGATGAACCGCCCCGCGCCGAATCCGGCCCACTCGCGCTCGGTCGGCGTTGTGCCGTCAAACCGGAGGCCGCCGAGGTAGGTCGCCCCCTCGGGGAGGGCCGGAGCCGCCTCGGCGAGTTGACGCAGGGCGTCCGGCCCGGTGATCTCATGAGCGATCCCGATGGCGGCGCGCACCGTCTCGTCGTCGCGGCCGGACCAGTAGGCGGTTTGCTCTCCCGCGTGGGCTGCGAGCCAGTCCAGCGGGTCCGGCGCATCCGGCCACGGTGCTTCCGCCCGGACCACTCCGTCGCCGTGTGGCATCGCACGGGTGACGCGGCGCGCGAGGCGCTGGCGTGGATCCGTGGTGATGAGCGTCGGCACGAGGCGGGCGGTGAGTCGTGTGGAGTACCGGAGAGAGTAATCGGCGGGTTTCAGAAAATAGTGAAAGCTGGATGTGATGTGATCGCCTCGCGATGTCTTCGCGGCACACCGGCTCGCGTGGCGCGTCCTTGGCGTCGTCTTCCACGCGATCCCATGACGAAGCCCCCCCTCGGACAGGCCCCTGGCAAGAAAGAACAAGTCGAGGCCATGTTCGACGAGATCGCCCCGCGCTACGACGCGCTCAACCGCCTCCTCTCCGGCGGCATCGACGTGTGGTGGCGCAAGAAGGCCGTCCAGTCGCTGCGGGCGGCGCTCGCCGGCCAGCCCGACCGCTTGCTCGATGTCGCGACCGGCACGGCCGATCTCGCCCTCGCCCTCCTCGACGTCGATCCGCGCGAGGTCGTCGGCATCGACATCTCGGACGGGATGCTGGAGTTGGGCCGCCAGAAGGTGACGAAGAAAAACCTCGACGACCGCGTCACGCTGGTCCAGAGCGACGCCGCGGCGCTGCCCTTCGAGTCCGACACCTTCGACGGCGCAACCGTTGCGTTCGGCGTGCGCAACTTCGAAGACCTCCGGGCGGGCCTCGCGGGGATCCGGCGGGTGCTGCGCCCCGGCGCGCCGCTCGTCGTGCTGGAGTTCAGCCACCCGACCACCTTCCCGGTCAAGCAGGCCTACGAGGCGTACTCGAAGCACGTCCTGCCGCGCGTGGGCAAGGCGGTCAGCGGCTCGGCCGAGGCATACGAGTACCTCCCGGAGTCCGTCGCGCAGTTTCCAGACGGCGAGGCGTTCGTCACCGAGATGCGTGAGGTCGGCTACACACGATGCACCGCCCGCCCGCTGACGTTCGGGATCGCGACGCTCTACCGGGGACTGGCGTAGCCCCAACTCCATCCGCCTCGGTGATCCCGCTGCGGCACCGAGGCGGGCGTTCGTGGCACAAGTGATCTCCGTGCCCCGGCACAACCGTGATGGCCTCAGGGCAGTCGCATGCTCTCGACTCGTGCCTTTCCGAGAGAGCCCGTTCGGCTACGCTCAGGACAAGCCCCGCCAACCGAGGACTCTTGTCGCGGATTGGTGAGGCGCCCCGAATGGATCGTGAGCAACCGAGGCGTAGATCCCTCCGCTCGTTTCACTCGGTCGGGATGACACGAGGGGGCGAGACACCCGTGGAGCCGAGTACTGGTTCGCTGAACACGTTGGACACGGCCTGTGTCCCGAACGATCGCGGACGGCCGACCGCGGACGAGGCGAAGCGGCGGTCCGCCGTCTGTGGTCGGCGTGTCCGCCTCGGTGCACAGGATGTCTTCGGAGACGGTACAAACGATGGCGCCGGTCACCGCCTCGGTGATTTCCCAGACGCACCGAGGCGGGAACGCCCCCAAGCGTCTCCCGTGTGTTGCCGTTCTTCACGCGCACTGGTTCGGGCAGGGGCAACTCCCTAGTTTGACGCTCGTTCTTGCACATGCCGTCGCACATCGCGGCGATTTCCCCAGCCGACCCCCGCTTTTGCTCGACCGTCCGCCCGTCCGCCACTCCCGCGAAACTGCCGTCCTGGTCGGCGTCCAAACGCCCGACGTGACCCCCGAGGCGATGGACGAGGCGCTCTCTGAGCTTGCCCTCCTGGCCGATACCGCCGGGGCCGACACGGCCGCTGTCGTTACGCAGTCGCTCCCGAGGATCAAGGGCGCGACGTATGTCGGCAAAGGCAAGGTGAGCGAGTTGGAGTCGCTCTGCCGCCGCCACGATGCAGACATGGTCGTCTTCGACGATGACCTCTCGCCCGTGCAGGCGCGCAACCTGGAGAAAGCGCTCTCCGAGAGGGAGAACCCCGTCAAGATCGTGGATCGCTCCGGGCTCATCCTGGACATCTTCGCGTCGCGCGCCCGGTCTGCGCAGGCCAAGGCGCAGGTGGAACTGGCCCAACTCCAGTACCTCCGCTCGCGCCTGACCCGCGCCTGGACCCACCTCGAACGCCAGAAGGGCGGTATCGGGATGCGAGGACCGGGCGAGACGCAGATCGAGACGGACCGCCGCCTCATCGGCAAGCGGATCTCGGTGCTCAAGGACCAACTCGACCGCATCGACCGGCAGCGCACCACGCAGCGCAAGGGCCGCGCGACGGAGACGCGCATCGCGCTGGTGGGCTACACCAACGCGGGCAAGAGCACGCTCATGAACGCGCTCTCCGACGCCGACGTGCTCGCCGAGGACCGCCTCTTCGCGACGCTCGACGCCACGACCCGGCAGGTCCACCTCGCGCCCAACAAGCCGGTTCTGCTCTCCGACACCGTCGGGTTCATCCGCAAGCTGCCCCACGCGCTGGTGGAGAGCTTCAAGAGCACCCTGGACGAGACGCGCGAGGCGGACGTGCTGCTCCACGTCGTGGACGCGACGCACGAACGGTTCGAGGACCACATCCAGGTCGTTCGTGAGACCCTGGAAGAGCTGGGCGTGACCAACAAGCCGACCCTCCTCGTGTTCAACAAGGTGGACGCGCTGGCGGAACGCGGCCTCCTCGGTGCGCTCCGCGAGCAGTACGGCGACTCCGCTGTGTTCGTCTCTGCGCTGCGCGGGATCGGGCTGGAGGCGCTCCGCGAGGACGCCCTCGCGCTGGTCGAGGCCGACTACTCCGAGCGAACGGTCCTGCTGCCCGTCACCGAGGCGAAGGCCCTCGCGCACCTCCACCGCACCGCCGAGATCCTCGACGAGTCCGTCGGCCTCGCCGACAGCGACACCGAGGCGGAGGTGCCCGTGATGCGCGTCCACTACCGCGCCTCGCCCAAGAACGCGCCCGAGTTGGACCGCATGCTCCTCCGCTACGACGACCTCCGCTGGCGCGGCGCGATGGGGGCGCCGCTGCCGCCCGCGAGCGGCGACGGCGCGGCCGAGTCGGTCCGCCTCGGTGACGTGGCGGAATGACCCAGCGACGGGAAGTCCCGACGTACTCGGTTCGGGAACGCCGTCCGCTCTTCTGACGAATGGTTCAAACAGACGGCTGAACGGTCGGACGCTCTCGCTGGTTCGAGAGACCCGGTACGCCGATTGCTCGTCTTGTCCTCACACCAGCGCCTAGCTTGCGCCGGGTGACCCTCGCACCCCGATGACTGTTGATCCTCTCCTGAGTCCAGCCCTCGCCCTCTCCGTCGACGATTCGGTGGCGGATGCACTCGACCGATTCGCGGACGAGGCACTGGCGACGCTCCCGGTTGTGGACGACAGCGGCGCTCTCGTGGCGGTGGTCAGCGAGACGGCCCTGCTGGACCACCCCGACGCACGGGCGCACCTGAGCACCCTCGGCTTGTACGGCGCTCCGCTCTCCGTTACTCCGGACACGCACGTCTTCGACGCGGCGCAACTCCTCCGCGAGCACGGACTGGCCGCCGTTCCCGTCGCGATGGAGGACGGGACGTACGTCGGCCTCGTGACCCGGCGCGATGTGTTCGCGCAGCTCGCGCACATGCTCGCGACGGAAGAAACCGGCGCGATCATCGTCGCCGAGGTGGGGCGCCACGACGTGTCCCTCGCGCAGATGGCGCATCTCGTGGAGGGCAGCGGCGTCCGCATTCTGTCCATCTCCACCGAGGACGACGCGGCCACCGGTCACGTCCGCATCACGCTCAAGCTGAACGTGGCGGACACCTCGCGCGTGCGGCACCTGCTGGCGCACCACGGCATCAAGGTCGTCGCGGTGTTCGACGAGGCGGAGAGCGACCTGGAAGCCCGCGCGGCGGAGTTCATCCGGTACCTGGAGGTTTGACCTGTGTGGCGTGAGGGTGCCCTCGCGCACCCCCCGTTCCATGCGTGAGTCCACTCCGTCCGTCGCCCTGCACGCCCTCGCCCTGGTGGCGGCGGCTCGCACCGCTCTCGAAGCCGCGCGGTCCATCCGGGAGCGCCGCGACGGCCGAGACCCCAGTGAGCAGGAGCCACCGGCGACCGCCCGCGCCGATCTCGACGCGCTCTCCAGCGAGATCCGAGGCCACGTCGCGAGGCTGCGCCTTCGGAGCGTCATCGCCCATGAGAACCGCCGCCAGGCCGCCCGCCTCGCGCAGGCGTTCGAGGACCGGCTCCTGCTGGACGATCTCGCGCGAGACACCCGACGCGCACATCAGAAGCTCCTCAGCCTCTATCCCGACGTGAGCGAGGCCGTAGTGGAAGAGGCCCGCATCGTCGCGGACTCGGCCACCCGCCTCGCTACCGAACCGGACGCGCTCCCAGCGGACGATAGCGCCGCCGCCTCCCCTGCGTGGCTGGACCTCGCCGAGCGTGCCGCCGACTGGCTCGACGCACTGCGCGAGGACGTGTAGCGCTCCCCGCCTCGGTGTTGCGTACGGATCACCGAGGCGGAGAACAACGACCGCCGACTCCCCCCACCTCGGTGCGGCCTGCTGTGGAGGCACCGAGGCGGAACCGATCACCGCGTGCGGATCGCGAAGGCGTCGCGCCCGGGCATGGCCTCGGGGCCGATGGTGATGGTCATCACACGGAGGTCCGGCGCGAGGCGGGCGAGATGCTCCGGGATGCCGAGGCCACCGTCCGAGTGGAAGGCGCCGTTGACGTGGAGCGCGAGGGCGCCCGTGAGCATGGCGTCGTAGAGTGCCCACGCCATCGTGGCGTCGCGGAGGTTCTGAGCCGCCAGCATTCCGTCCATGCTCGGCATTCCGGGCACGGAACTGTGGGCTGCTGCCATCTCGCCCATCACCTCGCGGAAGGCCGCATCCAGCGCATCCGAGGGGGGCGCGACGCGCTCCGGCATCGTGGCGCGGCCCGCGTCTGGGATGCCGGTCAGGCCGTTCAGCCCGCCCTCGCGAGAGACGCGCGAGACATACCGCTTGGGCGCGTTCGTCCCGACGACCGGGATCGCGTTCTCGATGGCGAACTCCACCATCGGGCGGTAGTCGCGGGCGTAGTTGGGCCAGGGCCGCGACGCCGCGAGGAAGTCGCGCTCGCGGATGAGCCCGGCGGCGTACTCGTCCAGAACGCCCTGCACATCCGTCTCGAACATCTCCAGCCCAAGGACGACCATGCGCTGGGAAGCCACCGCCTCGTGTGCGGCCCGGAGGAGATGCGTCTGGACGACGTGCCCGAGTGAGTCGTCGTGCAGTTCTCCGAGGAAGACCACGTCCGCCTCGGTCATCGCGTTGACGACATCGGCGAGTGTGGCGGCGTGACCGTCACGGCTCATGACGAGCACGTCCGGGGCGGTCTGCGCCGAGGCGGAGGCGGTCAGCATGAGAGCGGTCAGGAGGAGGGCTCGGCGCGTCATCTGGGGCGGGGGTGTGGCGGCCCGCCTCGGTGAACCCGTGGAGGAAGCCGCAGGATGAAAGGGGGTGTCTGCGCCGGGGGACGGTGCACCGTAGCCCCGCGGGGCGGCTCTCGAACCGGTCCGCCTCGGTGGGTCCGGTCACCGAGGCGGAAGCGGTCAGTCGTCGCGGCGGCGGGACCGGGAGCGGCGACGCGAGCGCCTCGGCTTGTCGTCGCTCGAGTCGTCGGAGGGGTCCTCCGAGGCATCGTCGTGTGCGTCGGTGTGGGCGTCGTCCGGGCGGGGCTCGGCATCGCGCCGGTTGGCCTCCACCATGACGGGAGCGTCGGCGGGGCCGTGGAGCGTGGCGCGATACGCCTCGTCGAGGAGCATCGCGAGGACCTCCGGCTCGCCCTCTTCGACCAACCGCCGCGCGACGGGAACGAACCGGGCCGCGCGCTCGCGCTCCAGGTTGGACCGGTCACGGAGGCGATCCTCCAGACGGTTGGTGAGCCGCTCGCCGACGCGGGCGGCCAGTTCCTCCTCGGTGGGCAACTCGCGGCGCTCCATCGGGATGTCGTACTTCTTCTCGATGTCCGCGATGGCGGTCTTCTCGTGGGCGAAGTAGAGCGTGATGCTCGTGCCGCTCTTCCCGGCGCGGGCCGTCCGGCCAGAGCGGTGAACGTAGTACTCCTTGTCCTGCGGCACGTCGTACTGGAAGACGTGCGAGAGGTCGTTCACGTCGATGCCGCGCGCGGCCACATCGGTCGCGACGAGGATGCGGAGCGTGCCGCTGCGGAGCTTGCCCATGACCTTCTCGCGCGCCTTCTGCGTCAGGTCGGACGAGATGCCGTCCGCGTCGTAGCCGAAGTTGCGGAGGAAGGTGGCGAGGTACTCCACCTCGCGGCGGGTGTTGGCGAAGACGATGGCCGCGCTCGGGTTCTCCCACTCGATGAGCGTCGCGAGGGCGCGGTCCTTGCCC
>JBCCPW010000016.1:0-17933 GCA_039024735.1 Bacteroidota bacterium | reverse complement strand
GCGTCCTGGAGCGACGTGTCCTGCCGCACGACGGTCCGCTGGCGCCGCTCCTCCGCGTCCACCACTCGCTCCACCGCCGCGACGTGCTCCGCCTCGGCGAGCGCCTCGCGGATGGCTCCCGCGTCCACCGCGCCCACCTGCGACTCGTCCACGCGGTAGCGGACCCGCACGATGGTCTCGGCCACGTCCTCCCGCGCGATGGCCGAGAGCACCGCCTCGGTGGGGTTGACGGCGTCCGTCGCGTCCACCTCGATGGGGAGGAACCGGCGCGCCGGGGTGTCCACGTACTCGAACGTTGTGCGGGGCGTGCGGCCCGGCTCGATGTCCACCAGCACGAAGCCCTTGCGCGCGTCGTGCTCCTTGAACGAGATCCGCTCGATGGACGACGAGTAGACCACCGGCGGCCCCTCGCCTCGCGTGACCGCCTCGGCGTTGCGGTCCTGGAACCGGTGGATGTGCCCCAGCGCGACGTAGTCCACGCCCGGCGGCGTCAACTGCCCGACGCTGAACGTCGGCTCGTGCGCGATCAGGCTCGCCCGCTCGCTCCCGCTCAACTCCGCGCCCTGCACCGTCAGGTGCGCCGCGACGACCGCCGGGAGGTCCGGGTCGAGTTCGCTCGCGGACTGCTGCACGAACCCCGCGTACAGGTTCTCGATGGTTGAGCGAACCTCGTGGGGCGTCGCGCGGCGAAAGTCCTGCTTGGAGAGCAGCTTGGATCGGATCGGCCACGGCAGCGCGATGAGTTGCAGCGGCCCGCTCTTCGTCTCGATGGCACCCCCGGGCTGCCCCGGCGCCCGGAACGTCGGCGTGGAAAACACCTCGACGGTCCCCTCCAGCACCCCGAAAATGTCCACCGAGGAGGCCTTCCCGAAGCTGACCGGGTGGTCGTGGTTGCCCACGATCATCACGATGGGGATGCCCGCCTCGGCGATGGGGCGGAGCGCCTCGGCGAAGAGCTTTTGCTGCGTCGGCGTGGGGTCGGCGGTGCGGTACGCGTCGCCCGCGAAGAGGAACACGTCGATGTCCTCCGCGAGCGCCCGCTCCACCATCGCGTCGAAGCAGCGCTTGAAGTCCAGCAGGCGCGTGTTGAGGCCCGTTGCAGCGTCTAGGCGGCCATGGGTCTCGTACCCAAGGTGGATGTCCGCGCAGTGGAGGAGCGTCATTCGAGGTGGGAAGTCAGATCTCGGAAGTGGGAAGCGGAGGTCGTTTTCCTTCCGACATCCCACTTCCGACATCGCACCTCGAGATCACCAGCCGATCCGGCCGCCGCGTTCCGACGTGCCGCCCTGGGGCGGCGGTGGCGCGGGGGCCGGAGTCGAAGCGGGAGGCGACGGCTGGGGTGCTGAGCGCTGACGGTCCCGGGCCCGGAAGTCGTCGATCATGGTTCGCGCGGCGTTGCGCTCCTCTTCGCTCTCCGAGGACTCCCGGTCGTCATCCGACTGCGACCGTCGGTCGCTCCACGTCGCCGCGCCACCGATTCGCGCCGCTCGGCCTGCCGAGTAGTTCTCGGGCCGTTCGAACCGGATGCCCGTGTCCAGCGCGACCGTCGAGTCCGACTGGACCTTCTGGAAGAACGCGCCCACGTTGGGGAGCGCCGTCCGGGCGCCCTGTCCGAGGGCCGTCGTGCGGAACTTGATGCGGCGGTCGTTGAAGCCCGTCCACGAGCACACGGCGAGTTGCGGGTTCATCGCGCAGAACCAGCCGTCTGCGTTCTCCTGCGTGGTGCCAGTCTTGCCCGCGAGGTCGAGCGACCGGGTCGCGGGGAAGCGCCCGCCGAGCGTACGAGCGGTGCCGGAGCGGATGACGCCCCGCATCGTGGAGGCCGTCGTGTAGGCCACACTTGGGTTGAGCACCTCCCGCCCGGCGGGCGTGAAGTCCTCGATCACGTTCCCGTAGCGGTCCTCGATTCGGTCCACGGCCAGCACGATGTGCGGAGGCACCGCCGGATCGCTCGGGCGCTCCTCGCCGATGGTCGGGCCGTGGTAGATGCCCCCGCTCGCGACCGTCGCGTAGGCGGCCGTCATCTCCAGCAGGTTCACGTCGTTCGTGCCCAGCGCGATGGAGCGCACGGGCTCGATGGGGCTGCGGATGCCCATGTCCTCGGCGGTTTGCTTGAGCTTCTCCGGCCCGAAGTGCTTCGTGATCCGCGCGGCGACCACGTTCAGCGAGGAGGCTAGCGCCCGGCTCAGCGGGACGTATCCGCCGTATCCGCCGCCCGAGTTCTTCGGGTTCCAGTTGCCCCAACGGAACGGGCCGTTCGAGACCGGCGAGCCGGGGCTGTAGCCCTCCGCGAAGGCCGTCGCGTAGGCGAAGAGCTTGAACGTGGAGCCCGGCTGACGCCGCGCCGTGCCAACGTGGTCGTACTGGTCCAGCACGTAGTCACGCCCGCCGACCCACGCCTGGACCTGCCCAGAGCGCGGGTCAATCGCCACGAGTCCCGCCTCAACGCGGGTGCGAATGGCGCGGAGCGAGTCCATGTACACCCCGTCGCCGCGAAGCTGCGCGATGGCGTCCTCGCGCGCGATACCATCGCGGCGAAGCTGCTGGTAGCGCTCCGTGTCCGCGATGTACTCGTTCACGACGGCCGTATTCCGCCGCCACCAATACCCGAACGGATCCGAAGAGGAGCCCCACGAGCGGTCGGTGCGCGCCTGAAGCTGGTCCATCTGCTCCCGGACCGCCTCGGTGGCGAGGGCCTGCATCCGGCTGTCGATGGTCGTGTGGACCACGAGACCGTCGGCGTAGGGGTCGTAGTTGTTGCGCTCGGCCCACTCGCGCAGCCACAGGCGGAGCACCTCAGCGAAGTGGGGCGCGATGTTGTCCTCGTGCGAGTACGGCTGGAAGTTGAGGCGGATCGGCGAGGCCTGGAGTTCTGCCAGGTCGCCGTCCAGAACGCCCTCCCCGGCCATGTTCGCGAGGACCACGTTCCGCCGGTTGAGGCTCGCCTGATTGACAGACTCAAACACGACCGCATCCTCTGGACGGCCCCGCGCGGGGTCGTAGGTCCCGTTCGCGGCCAGCATCCCGACCAGCACGGCGGCCTCCTCGGGGCGGAGGTTGGCTGCGTCTTTCGCGAAGTAGGTCTCGCTCGCGCTCTGGATGCCATACGCGTTGTAAAGGAACGGGACCGTGTTGAGGTAGGCCTCCAGGATCTCGTCCTTCGTGTAGATCCGCTCGATGCGGATGGCGGTCAGGATCTCCTTGATCTTGCGGATGACCGATTTCTCGCCCACGACGAAGTTCACGTCCTCGCGGTAGAGGTTGCGCGCCAACTGCATCGTGACGGTGGAGGCGCCTCGGAAGTCACCGTCCCGAATAGCGTCTCGCACGATGGCGCCCATCGCGATGGCGTCCACGCCCCAGTGGTCGTAGAAGCGTCGGTCTTCCGTCGCGAGGAGGGCCGACACGACGTGGCCCGAGATGGAATCCAGCGGGACCCACGTGCGGTTCTCGTCCTGGTAGTAGCGGGCGAGTTCCTGGTCGTCGGCCGTGTAGACGACCGTCGCGAGGAGGTTGCGCGGGTTCTCGATCTGCTCCAGCGACGGAAGCTGCGGCCAGAAGTACGCCACCACGCCGAGGCCCGCGAGGACACCCAGCGCGACGAACCCGAGCGCGATGGAGAGGGCCCGGAGCGTCGCGCGACGCTTGGCGCTGCGGGGCGTCTGCGGCTTCGGGGGCGGCAAAACGACGCCCGAGGCACCGTCGCCGCCGTAGTCCGGGCTGGCGAAGAAGGCGGCCAGTTCGGCGTCGTCGGTCGCGCCGTCGCCGCCGGTCTCGGTCCGCCTCGGTGCCGAGGCGGGAGCCGCCACCGCCGCCGCGTCCACCGAGGCGGAACCGTTCGCGTCGGGAGCGTCGGGGGAGTCAAAGAAGGAGGCCAACTCGTCGGCCTCGGGCGCCTCGCGCCGCGCGGAGGCGTCGGCGAAGTAGCGTTCGAGTTCGTCGTCGGAGTAGGTCGGGTCTGCCATGCAGGTCGCGCCTGCGGCCGGGCCTGAGGGATCAGGCGGTCGCGAGGGCAGGGGAAGTCAGAGGAATCGCCTCGGTGCCGCTCCACTGGAGCAACTCGGGACCGAGGCGGGTCATTCGCGCGAAGGTGCGGGCACCGAACCAGTACCCGGGGTTGAGGTACGTGCCGCCGGGCGCGGCGTCGAGCGCGTGTTGGTGGGAGTGGCCGAGCACGACCATCTCCGCGTCGGTCGTCGCGAGGATCGTGTGGGCCGCCTCGGTGAGATCGAGGTGGGACCGCAGGGCGGGCGTGCCCTCAGACCCGAACGTGCGCGACACCCACCGAGCCAGAGCAAAGCCGGTGTCGCCGGGGAGGAGGGTGCGGTAGAGCCGGGCGGTGTGCGGATGGCGCACGAGCGGCTGGAGGCGGTGGAGAAACCGGCTGGCGGCCCGCTGAGGGTGGCGGAGGCCGTCGCCGTGGCCAATATAGGTCCGCACCCCCTCGATTTCGGGCGTCCAGGCGCCTCGGTGCAGCCGCACGCCGACCTCGTGCTCCATCCAGTCCACGTGCCACGGATCGCGGTTGCCGACGAGGTAGTGGACCTCCGCGCCCGCGTCGCACCATCCGGCGAGGAGGCCCAGCAGACGCAGGCCCCGCTTCGGGACGAGGTGCTTGTACTCGATCCACTCGTGGAACACGTCACCGAGGAGCACCAGCCGTCCGCCTTCGTCCACGATCTCGGTCTCGTACGACTCCAGCAGGGAGATCGCGTCCTGCTCCGCCTCGCGGGTGGCCTCGCGGGACCCGCGGCCGAGGTGGAGGTCGGAGACAAACAGCGTCATGCGCAGGGGGGAGGCGAGAGCCGTCCGCTTCGGTGGGTCCGTGGGAGGCGAGATCAGGGCACCGAGGCGGGCAAGGGACGCAAACGCGCCCACGAAGTTGCTGGTGCCATCGCAGGCGGCCTCCGAGCGTTCTTCGCCGGGCGTTGTCCAGTTCCTCCACCGGACGCCCGCGAGGTTCCGCAACTTCACCCTCTCGCCGCCGTTCCCGCCGCACGACCCTCCTTCTCTTTGTGACCGCTCAACCGTACCAGTCGCAGGGCGGGTTCGCGTCCATCCCCCCGGTGGTCAAGAACCTGCTCATCATCAACGGGCTTGTGTTTCTGGCCCAACTCGTCTTCCGGATGCAGTCGTCGGGCGGCTTCGGGGTCATCGAGGAGTGGTTTGCGCTGTGGCCTCTCGGCCTCCCACGCGAGGAGTCGCTACCAGACGGGTTCGGGCGATTTTGGCCGTGGCAGATCGTGACCACGGCGTTCCTCCACGGGGACTTCTTCCACCTCCTGTTCAACATGTTCGGGCTGTGGATGTTTGGCGGGGTGGTGGAGCAGACGCTCGGCTCCAGGCGATTCCTTACGCTCTACGCGGTGTGCGTGCTGGGCGCGAGTCTGCTCCAACTCGGCGTCGTGTCGTATCCCGTCATGACAGACGTCCCCGGGTCGTACTTCCCAACGGTTGGAGCATCCGGTGGTGTCCTTGGCGTCCTCGCGGCGTTCGCGGTGCTGTACCCCAACCAGCCCATCTTCCTGCTCTTCCTGCCCATCCCGATCCCGGCGAAGTGGTTCGTGCTCGGGTACGCAGCGATTGACCTCTTCGGCGGCTTCGGGTTTTCGAACTCGAACATCGCCCACTTCGCTCACCTCGGCGGGATGCTCGCCGGGTTCCTCATGATCCAGTACTGGCGTGGCCGTCTGCCCGTTCAGCCTCGCGCCCGCTCCATCTAGACTGCGTAGACTGCCCCGCCGCCGCCCCGAGGCGGACCGACCTATGGCCGATCCGAACTCCCCCGTTACCCGGTTCCAGAACTGGCGGCGCGGTCTGCCCCCGGCGCTCCGTGTCCTGCTGACGATCAACGTCGTCGCGTTCCTCGCGCTCATCGCGATCAGCGTGGTGGGGCTCGCAGGGTTCGTGCTGGAATGGATGGCCCTCAGTGGCAACGCCGGAACCGTCCTCACGAGGCCGTGGACGCTCCTGACCTACGGCTTCCTCAACCCCATCGGCGGGCAGGTCATCTGGGGCCTCATCTCGTTCATCTTCGCGCTCGCGTGGCTGACGTGGATCGGGCGCGACCTGGAGTACACCTACGGGAGCCACCAACTCCTGGGTCTTTACCTCCTCGCGACGCTCACGGGCGGCCTCCTTGCCGCACTCGTCGGGTGGGGACCGTCGTTCTTCGCGGGGGCGTGGGCGCCGGTCGGGGCGGTGGTCGTGGCGGCGGGCGTGCTGCACCCGCGCGAGTCGCTCAACCTGTGGCTCCTCGGCGCGATCTCGATGAAGTGGATCGCCATCGCCTTCGTCACGCTGGACTTCCTCTCGACGTGGCTCCAGGCGCAGTACCTCGATCTCTCGCACGTCGGTGCGTATGGCTTCGGGGTCGTCTTCGCGCTCGCACAGAAGCGAGGCGTAGAACTGGGCGCCTGGACGCGCATCCTCCTGCGTGGGCAGGGCGCCGAGGCGGATCCGATGACCGCGTATCGCGCCTCGCAGGGCGGCTTCGGCGGCATGGGCCGAGGCGGGGGTGCCGACGACGAAGGTGAGGCGTGGAAGAAGGCCACCAAGCCGTCGCGCCGTACCGCGCGCCGCCCGACGACCACCAGCCGCCGCCCCAGCGCACCCACCCAGGCGGACATTGACCGGATCCTGGACAAGATCCACGAGAAGGGTCTCGACAGCCTCTCGGCGGAGGAGCGGAAGGTGCTGGAGAAGTGGTCCGGCGCATTAGCACGGCGGCGGTCGAAGACCCTGCCCCCCCGGCACGTGCTTCCCTCGGGCGTCGGCTGCTGGAGGGTGTGCTGTGGGTGCTGACCGTCCCGGTTCTCGTCGCGGCGGCGGTCGGGCTCGGGGCGTCCTTCGTGGATCCGAGGACGCTCTGGTGGCCGCAGGTCGTGGCCGTGGTCCTGCCCTACATCGGGTTCGGGATGGCGGGGGCGCTTGTGATTGCTCTCGCGATTCGGCAGCGGCGGGTGGCGCTCGCGCTCACGATCCCGCTGTTGTTGTTGCTCGTGCGGACCGAGCCGTGGGCCCGCCTCGGTGCCGACCCGGCAGGGGAGACGCTCCACCTGACGACGTTCAACGTGCCCAACATCCTGGAGCACGGCGCCATGCGGGACTCCATGCAGCGCTTCCTCTCGCGGGAGCGTCCGCATCTCGTGCCCGTGCAGGACGCCTATGTGCGCGGGCCGCGTCCGAACCGAAACCGAGACCAGTGGCAGTCGCCACAGCTTCGAGGCGTGGACGAGATCGGGTACACGGTGGAGACGCCGCTCGTGCTCCCCGGTGTGGGCGGGTGGCGGCGCGATGCGACGGGCGTGCCGCTCCTCGTGCTGGAGGGGATGCGCGTGGAAGAACAGGAGGCCCTCGTGATCGCCGATCCCGATGACACGAAGGCCTCTCAGGCCATCCGCAGCGTGATCGTGTGGGAGGGGCGCCGGTTCGTGCTGTACAACGTCCACCTCCGCTCCTTCGGGGACGCGAAACCGTGGCTCTCGCCGGACTTCGAGCTGCGAAGCCCTCGCACGTGGCCCCGCAGCCTCGCCGGGCTGGACGCCATCTACACGGCCCGTGCCGCCGACGTGGAGCGGATCGAGGCGGCCATCGCGCGCGAGACGCTGCCGGTCGTCGTCGCGGGCGACCTCAACTCGACGCCCGACAACTGGTCGTACCGGCGCCTGCGGAACGCGGGAGGCGTAAAGCGCCAGGACGCCTACCGCGAGGCGGGCGCCTCGGTGTGGGGCCGCACGTACCACGCGCGCACGCTGATCGTCCGGATCGATCACGTGCTGGTGGACCCGGCGCTTGCCGTGCTCTTCGCCGAGGTGAGAAATGTGGGCTTTTCTGACCACCGACCTGTGCTCACAGGGCTCCGGTGGCGCGAAGAGGACGCCAACTCGGCACCCTGAGGTCTCCAGGGCTGGACTGTGACCTCGGGATTTCGTACCTCTCGTGTCCCGTTCTCGGATCCTATGCGTCTCGCGACCGCCGACCTCATCCCCTACACGCTCCGCCTCGATCCCGCGCCCGTCATCGGGGGGCAGGAGCTGACCGAACGCGAGGGGGTCCTCCTTCGCCTCCAGGCCGAGAGTGGCGAGACCGGCTGGGGCGATTGCGCGCCGCTCCCGGGCTTCTCGCGCGAGACGCTGGGCCAGGCCACGGACACGCTCCGAACGCTCGCCGAGAGCCTGGGCGAGCACAGCCTGGACCCGCGGCTCTTCGTTGATCCCTCGGGGCCGGTCGCCCGGGCGCTGGACGCCTCGGTGCCGCCGCCGAGCGTCCGCTACGCGCTGGACCTCGCGCTCTTCAGCCTCGGTGCCGACGTGCACGGGCGCAGCCTCGCGCACGCCCTCCATCCCGATCCGGCCGTCGCGCTGCCGCTCGCGGGGTTGCTTCAGGGGACCCGGAAGACCGTCCTCGCGGACGCGAAGCGGATGGGCCGGGCGGCGTACCGCGCGGTCAAGCTGAAGGTGGGACGCGGGGACATCAAGGACGAGGTGAAGCTCGTCCGGGACGTGCGCGCGGCCATCGGCGCGGGGACTGAACTCCGCCTCGATGCCAACCGCGCCTGGACGATGGAGCAGGCGAAGGCGTTCGCGAACGGCGTGCGCGGCGCGGGCGTCACGTTCATCGAGGAGCCTCTCCAGGATCCGACCCAACTGCCGCAGTTGTGGATGGACACCGGGCTTCCCATCGCGCTGGACGAGACCGTGCAGATTCCAGAGGGGGAGGCGTTCGTGCGCGGATGGGTCTCGGCCGTCGTGCTCAAGCCGTCGCTCGTGGGAGGATTCCGCAAGACGCTCCAACTGGCGGCGCTGGCGCGCTCCGTGGGAGCCCGCCCGATCCTGTCGAGCGCGTACGAGAGCGGCATCGGCCTGCGGGGCCTCGTGGCGCTCGCCGCCGCGACCGACGCCGAGCCTGCCGGTCTCGACACGGCCCGCGCCCTCCAAACCGACGTGCTCGCGGAGCCGCTTCCGCTCGAAGGCCCCTTCGTGGACGTGCCCGCGCTGCTCTCGAGCCCGCTCAACCTCGCGGCAGGCGTGAGGGGGTGATGGATCCCGTCGCCCGGCAGGCGCGCGAGCGTCCGGAGGCTCCGGCGGTCGTGGGCCACGGGGCGCGGACGTGGGCCGAGTGGGACCGCGAGATCACCGAGGCGGCCGTCGCCCTCGCGAGGCTGGGCGTGGAGCGCATCGCGTTGCGCCACGCGGATCGGCTTCGCCTCGCCACGTTGGCCCTCGGGGCCGTCCGCGCGGGCTGCACGGGCGTCCTCGTCCCGACGCGCTGGCCGGGTCCGTTCGCTGCGGAGGCGCTGGCCGGAGCGGGTGTCCGCCACGCCGTCTCTGATCTCCCGATTCCGGGCGTGCACATCCCCGACCCGTCCCGCCTCGGTGACGATGACTCCCGCCTCGGGACCGAGGCGGGCGCGATGGAGCAGAGGCCCGGCGCGCTGGCCGTGTTCACGTCGGGCTCGACGGGACCGCCGAAGGCCGCATTGCTGTCGTGGGCGGCGCTGCTCGCGAGCGCTCGCGGCGTGAACGCCCACCTCAGGTTCGGCAGCGGAGACCGCTGGCTCCTCGATCTGCCCGTCGCGCACGTCGGGGGCCTGGGCGTGGTGGTGCGGTGCGCGGTGGGGGGCGGCGCGATGGCGGTGCCCACGCCTGGCGCCTCGGTGGCGGAGAGCGTTGAGGCGTTGCAGCCGACCCACGCGTCGCTGGTGAGCACACAGCTTCGGCGGCTCCTGGACGCTCACGCGACACCTTCGTCAGTCCGCGCGATCCTGTTGGGCGGCAGCGCAATACCGGAGGAGTTGATCCATCGCGCCACCGAGGCGGGCCTGCCGATGTGCACGAGCTACGGCCTCACCGAGATGGCCTCGACCGTTGCGGCGACCCGCCTCGGTGCGGGCCTCGGCACTTCCGGGCGGGTGCTCGCGAGCCGGGAGGTGGCGGTCCGCGAGGGTGAGATCCACGTTCGGGGCGCGACGCGGTTCGGCGGGTATCTCGTCCCGAAACCAAGCGGGGAAGAGGACCGAGGCGGTCTCACGCGATCCTCCCACGAGGCACAGGGGAATCCGGCCGCACAAGCGACCGTGCCCGGGCATCGCCCTCCCCCGGCCCCTCCCGTCCAGGAGGAGAGGGCCGAACCGAATGGGGACGATGGCCTCGTGCGGCCGTTCGATGCGGACGGGTGGTTCGCTACCGGCGACCTCGGGCGGCTCGACGACGAGGGGCGGCTGATCGTGGAGGGGCGCAAGGGGTTGCAGTTCGTCTCGGGCGGGGAAAACATCCAGCCCGAGGCCATTGAGCGCGCGTTGCTCCGCCTCAGTGGGGTCGCCGAGGCGGTGGTGGTGCCGGTCGAAGACGAGGCGTTCGGCCACCGGCCCGTTGCGTTCGTGCGGATGGAGACGGGGGCGCCTCCCGATGGACAGGCGCTGGGGGCGGGCCTTCGCGAGAGCCTGCCTGGGTTCATGGTGCCGGTCGCGTTTCACGCGTGGGAGGGCGCTCGCGGGATGAAGCCGGACCGGGTGGGGCTGGCAGCGCGTGCGACCTAACGAGCGCCAGGGGACTTCGGCCGGATTCCACGCGGGTGACTGACGGGCCGAGCGGGCGCGGGGTAGCTTCTCCCGCCTCGGTGCTGCCGTCGTGAGGCGTGTTTGTGAGCACCGAGGCGGACCATCTCTCGCTCCCATGATCCAGCGCATCCAGTCCCTCTATCTCCTCGTCGCGGGCGGGCTTCTCGTCACCTTCGGACTGATCCCGACCGCGTGGGCGCTCGGCATCACCGTGGAGTGGATCGTGCCCGTGGCGCGCGGTCTCGCGGCGTTCGCGGCCATCGTGACGTTCGTCGGCGTGGCGCTGTTCAAGGACCGGCAGCGGCAGCGGCAACTCATCCTCGGGGCCCAGGTGGTGACCCTGCTGACGGTGGCGGCGGTGGTGGGCGGTCTCTTCCTTCGCGAGGCGGGAACGGCGGCGCCCGGGGCGTATCTCCTGGCTCTGGCGCCGGTCGTGTCGTACGTGCTGCTCCGGCTCGCGCAGCGCGGCGTGGACAAGGACATCGCGCTGGTCAAGAGCATGGACCGGCTCCGCTAGTGACCGAGGCGGTCGCACGAGACGCGAGGGTTCCGGGCCGGGTGTGGGCCGTCCTCGTGGTCGGGTTGACGGTCCTGGGGGCGAGCGCCATTCTGATTAGGCTGGCGGGCGTGGAGGGCGAGACGGATTTCCGGGCGCTCGTGGTGTGGCGGCTGCTGTTCACCGTCGCGATCCTGGCGCCGGTGGGGTTGCGGCGGGGGCCGCGCGAGGAGATCGCCGCGTTGGGACGGCGCGACCTCGCGCTGGTAGCCGCTGCAGGGGCGCTACTGGCCTTTCACTTCCTCGGGTGGTTCTCGTCGCTGGCGTTCACGAGCGTCGCGAGTGCGACCGTCCTGGTGACGATGAGCCCCATCTTCATCGCGATCCTGGGGGCGGTCTTCCTCCGCGAGTCGCCTCGGCGCTGGACGTGGATCGCGATTGCGACGGGCGTGGCGGGGGCGGCGCTGATCTCGCTCGGCGACGCCCGAGGCGGGGTGTTTCCTCAGGCCGCGCTCGGCAACGCGCTGGCGTTCGGCGCGGCGCTCTGCATCGCGGTGTACCTGCTCGTGGGGCGGGCGGTGCGGCAGCGGGTGAGCTTCGGGGCGTACTTCTTCCCGGTCAACGTGGTGGTGCTGCTCGTGGTGGTGGCGGTCGCGGTGGCGGGCGGCGTCTCCCTCGCGCTGGACGGACCCACGATTGCGCTCTGCCTCGTGATGGCGGTCGGGCCGGGGCTGCTCGGGCACGGCGCGTTCGCGTACTCGGTCAAGTACATCCCGGCGGCGACGCTCGGGCTGCTCTCGCTCTGTGAGCCGGTGGTCTCGGCGCTGCTCGCGCTCGTGATCTTCGAGGAGGTGCCGGGGGCGGTCGCGCTGGTGGGGATGGCCGTGGTGCTGGCGTCCATCGCGGCAGTGCTCTGGCAGAGCCGCCGGGGCTGACGGATCCCGCCTCGGTGCTCAGTTGGCGCGTTCGCGGAGGTCGGCCGCCTCGGCACCGAGGCGGGGGAGGCGTATGTCTAGTGATTCACTACATTCGGGAAGGAATCACTCCATGTAGTGACTCTCTGATCCCACCATTTGGTGTTCTACCGCGCTCCAGCGCGCCCGTTTGACGGCTATGACTCAACGGTTCGAGCCGGAGATCCGTGGACTTTTACGCCGCCGGGCGCTGCCGTCTCCTATCGCTGGCATGGTGGTTGGCCTCGGCATCTACTACGGCGACCGAGGAGCCAGTCTTTCGACCGCTGTTTGGTGGGGCATCGGGACCACGCTCGCTGCTTTCGCCTTCGCGTTCCTGCGCGATTATTGGCTACGGCTCTGGACCGTCGAGGTGAGCGATGCGGGCATACGGGCCGTGTCGCCCAAGGCTGAGTACGTCGTGAGGTGGAACGAGATGACCGCCCTAGACGAGTCGTACCACGGTGATAGTTGGACAATCGAATGGGGAGAGGAGCAGACAAAGGCTCCCCACTACCTCGCGCCGGAGTCGTTGACCATCGCCCTGAACGCGTACTCGCCGCCAGAGGCCGATCGGCTGACACAGATGCTCCGCGCTCGTGTCAAGCAGTACGGTATCTCGTCCAAGTACAGCGTCGCTTCGCCCGCGCGGTAGAACCGGGCGCAGCAGCCGACGGAAGGCCGAGGTGTGATCGCCTCCGCCAGAGGCCCGCGTCGTACGTTGCGCGCTCCCGCTTCTGCGCTCGTTAGCCCTCCGATGCTGAGCGCCATTCGTTACACGGCCCTTCCATCCTGCACGCTCGGTTTGAGAGACGACCAGATACGCGAGAGGTTGAGGGCCGAGTTCGAGCCGATCACGGACTCACGCGGAGACCGTTCTTACCGCTGTGCCGTTACCCTTGTTGACGGTCTACACCTCCCCTGCGTCGTGATGAAACGAACGGAAGCGCAGGTGGATCTCGCGCTCCGACGCTTCGCGGAAACCCGCGACAACGGCGTCACGGACCCGAGCATGGTCAGCCCCGGTTACTATCCGACCATCGTGAAGTCGTTCGTCGCCAGCGGCAACCGGCTCGCCATAAACGACGTGAGCGAGATCGAGCCGAGCCCGTACGCGCTTCCGCCAGACCGGCTGGCGGAGATCGGCGGCGAGACTCGGATGGGGTGGACCGTGTTCGCGTGCGAGATGGACGACGGGCGGGAGTTCTCGTTCGGCACGAGGTGGGCGGTCGAGTTCTTCGAGATGCCCGACGGCTACACCGGAGATCGAGTCGTAAGGGTGATCTCCGGCCGAAACGAGACGTCGCCGGTCTATCGGGAGCGGCCGTTCTTTACGTGCTTCGTTGACGGCCTCTAAACCGCCGCCGGGCCGTGTGCTCCTCGAAATCAGGAGAATGTCAAGTAGGCTCCAAAACCTGGGGTAGGTACACAGCCATCGGGCACCCCGTGGCAGACGAAGCGCCCCTCTTTCGGCGCATCGGCGCCGCTCGTCACGGATCGAGAGGGCTCCTCGCCAGAAGCCTCGTGCAACGAAGCGCTACGGGTCCGCGCTCCCGCCTCGGTACCGAGGCGAAGATCCTCAGCCGCCCGACGTGAACACCGAGGCGGGCAGGCTCGCGAACGACCGGCGGCCCCGCGCGAAATGGTCCACCACGACGGACCGGTTGTACAGCGGAGGCTGCGGCTCGCCGGGCAGCGGCGACTCGATCCCCGCGATCCGCTCGCGCGCCTCCCGCCAGCCCTGCCGGATGGCCCGCGCCTCCTCAGTGCGTCCCTGCGTCACGAGCCGGGCCGCCGCGACGGCATCGAACGCGCGCCGGGCGCGGAGGGCGCGGGCAGCCTCGCCCGTCGGCAGGTTTTTGGCGAGCATCACGAGGCCGTTGCGGTAGTTGTAGAACGTCTTCCGCGCGTTGCCCCTCGGCAGTGACGCCCCCCCGAGGTGGTACACCACCGAGGCGGGCTCGCAGGCCACGCGCCACCCGCGCCGCCACAGCCGCCAGCACAGGTCGATCTCCTCCATGTGCATCCCGAACGACGCGTCGAAGCCGCCCGCCTCGGTGAACGCCTCACGGCGGACCGCGAACGCCGCGCCCGAGGCCCACGTCACCTCGCGATACGTGTCGTACTGGCCGGTGTCGGGTTCGAGGTGCTCAAACAGGCGCCCTCGCGTGAACGGAAACCCGAAGCGGTCCAGGAAGCCCCCGGCGGCGCCCGCGTACTCGAACGTCCGCCGGTCCAGTTGCAGCAGCTTGGGCTGCACGGCCGCGAGGCCAGGGTCCCGTTCCAGCGCGTCCACGAGCGGCGTGAGCCATCCCGGCGGCACCTCCACGTCGTTGTTCAGGAAGACGACGATCTCGCCCGAGGCGTGCGGGACGGCCTCGTTGTTGCCCGCCGCAAAGAGCAGGTTCTCGCCGTGCCGGACGATCCGCACCTCGGGATGGTGTGCCGCGAGCCACTCCGCCGTGCCATCGTCCGAGGCGTTGTCTGCCACGACGATCTCCAGCGCCGGATACTCCGTCGCGCGAACCGACGGCAGGAACCGCTCCAGCAGGCCACGGCCGTTCCACGTGACGATGACGACGGAGACGCGAGGGCGGGACACCGGGCGGGGCAGGGGAGGCGCGGCGCGAAGGTAGGTCCATCAACAGCAGCGCCCGCCTCGGGCCTCTCAACGAGGGCACCGAGGCGGGCGCGGAGGACCCGGTGTGAGCCGGTCAGCGCACGACGGTCAGCCGTGCGACGTGCCGTTGGTCCTCAGTGGTGGCGATGACCGAGTAGACGCCCGGCGCGAGGCGATCCGTGGACAGACCGAGGCGGCCTGCGGGGGCGTCCTGCCGAAGGACCTCGCGTCCGAGCGCGTCGAAGACGGTCACGGTGCCGCGCTGCGGGAGGGTCAGCGAGACGGCGCCGCGCGTCGGGTTGGGGGCGAGCGCGAGGGTGCCGGTCTCCGGCGCGGTCTCGTTGGAGACGACCTGCGCCCCGATGATCCGGGCCACGAACGCCGCCTCGGTGCCGTCCTCCATCTCCGACATGCCCGCGAGGTAGAGCCGACCGAACTGGTCGAAGCCGACCTCGTGTCCGGCCGACGCCATTCCTTCGCGTGGCTCGAACCGCGCGAAGCCCGTCGTCCCGAAGGGGGTGGCCAACTCGCCTCGCTCGTCGAACTTGCCGAGGGCGGTGCGGTCGGCGGAGGTGGTGGGCACGAAGGCCTGGCCGCGCGCATCGAGAGCGACCGCGAGGGCGCCGGATTCCAGCGCGAGGCTGGGCGTCGGGTGGGGCACCCACATCACGCCGTTCGATCCGGTCAGGGCGGGCGCGCCGTTGCTCTGGAAGCGGACGAGGAGCACGCCGAAGACGCTCTTCTCGTGCTCTCCGGCCACCAGCAGGTCGCCCTCGGGCGTCACGACGGCGTCGCGTGCGATCTGGGCTTCATCCGGGAAGCCGCCGAGCGCGACCCCCTCGGTGCCGAACGCCATGTCGGGCCGTCCATCGGCCCCGAACGCCGCCGCGAGGACGAGACGTTCCTCTTCGTTTCCGGACGAGCCCACGAGCACGATCCGGTCTCCGAACGCGAGGACCGTCGCCGGATCGCAGTCGGCAGCACCCGGCACTGTCACGAGTCCCTCCTCGCCGAACGCATCGATTCGACCCCCGTCTTCATCAACGACGAGCACGCCGCAGCGCGGCCCCGAGGCGGTCTGCAGACGGACGGCCATCGCGATCACCCCCTCGCGAGGCTGCGTCACCGACACCGCCTCGGCGGGCGCATCGAAGAGGTAGCGCCACTGGCCGGTCGTGGTGCCGTCCTCGCTCATGCGGACGAGCAATGCGCCGCCGTCACGGCGGCCGGAGGCGTAGATCGTCTCGTCTGAGAGGACGTGGAGGCCGTTGATGACGGCGTTGGGGATCGTGCGTTGGCCGTCGGTGCCGAACTCCGCGTCGGCCGTGCCGTCGGGCGCCGAGCGGGCGAGCGTCGCGCCGGAGGCACCGAGGCGGGTCGCAATGAGTGCTCGGTCCTTGGGATCGAGCACGAGGTCGGTGACGGCGACGGCGCTGGCTTCGAGGTCGAGCGCGGCGTAGCCGTCGGTCCCGTACGTGCGGTCGAGGGTCTGGGCTTGGGCGTTGCCGAGGAGGGCCAACGCGGCGAGGGTCAGCAGCGTGGCGGCGACGAGGCGAATCATGGCGGGGGTCGCAAGGTTCGCCTTATCCCCTGCGGACGCTGTTCCGTCGTCGGACGGGCGGGATTCAAGGCCGAACGCTGTCACCTCGGTGCGCCAGCGCCTTGGGGCGAAGGTCGTGGCGTGTCGTCTGTCTCGATCTGGGGACGGCGTCGAGAGGGCAGATTCGAGCCCTCACGGGTGCATCACCGAGGCGGGCGCGTCATTCCGCCTCGGTGGACGCATCGTAGTGCGAGCGGATGCTCCGCGCCACCGCCGGGCCGGTCACAGCCGCGATCTCCGCCTCGGTGGCCTCGCGGACCGCCTTCGCGCTGCCCAACTCGGTGAGCAGCTTCTTGGCCGTCTTCGCGCCGACGCCCGGGATGTCCAGCAACTCCGAGCGGAGGTCCTTGATGCGGCGCTGCTTCCGCTGGGCAGTCACGGCGAACCGGTGCGCCTCGTCGCGGCAGCGCTGGATGAGGCGCAGGCTGGACGACGTGCGCGGGATCATCGTGCTCCGCGCCTCGCCGGGGAAGAAGACCTCTTCCAGCCGCTTCGCGAGGCCCACGACCGGGAATTTGCCGTACACGTCCACGCGGCGCAGGCTCTCCACGGCGCTGGAGAGCTGCCCCTTGCCGCCGTCGATGATGACGAGGTCCGGCCACGGGCCATTTTCCTGGAGCAAGCGCGCGTACCGCCGCTCCACGACCTCGCGCATGGACTGGAAGTCGTCCGGCTTGCCGTCCGGGACAGAGCGGATTTTGTACGTCCGGTAGTCCGATTTGCGGGGGCGCCCGTCCTGAAAGACGACGCAACTCGCCACGGTCCCGGTCCCACCGAGGTGGGAGATGTCGAACGTCTCGATCCGCCTCGGTGGCGATTTGAGCCGGAGGTCGCGCTGCAGGCTGAGCACCGACTTCGGGATGCGGTCCTCGTCGCGCTTCTCCTTCTGGCGGAGCCACTCGCCGAGGAGAAGCTCCGCGTTGGCCTCCACCATGCGGAGCAGGCTCGCCTTCTCGCCGCGCTGTGGGACGTGCAGCTTCACCTTCCGGCCGCGCCCCTCGTTGAGCACCGCCTGGATGGGATCGGGCGCGTCGAGGTCGGCCGAGATGTAGACCTCGTCGGGGAAGAACGTCGCCTGGGCGTAGTGGGCCTCCACGAGCCGCTGCATCAACTCGGGGTCGGGGATGTCCTCCACTGGACGGAGAATCTTGTGCTGGCGCCCGAGGATCTTGCCCTCGCGCACCTTGAACAGCACGCCCACGCCCACGTCTTCCTCGCGATTCAGGCTGAGCGCGAACAGGTCGCGGTCCACCTCCTGATCGGTCACCACCTTCTGCTTCTCGGAGTACGTCTGGAGTGCCGCGATGCGGTCGCGGTACTCCGCGGCCTCCTCGAACTGGCGTTCGCTCGCGAGGCGGACCATCTCGTCCTTGAGCAGCGCGATGAGTTCCTCCGTCTTGCCGTTGAGAAGCCGCTTGATTTGCTCGATGGTGCTCGCGTAGTGCTCCGGCGTCTCGTAGCCCACGCACGGCCCCGCGCACTTCTGGATGTGATAGTCCAGGCAGACTTGGTACTTGCCCGCCTCGATGGCCTTCGGGTGGAGCGGGAGGGAGCAGGAGCGCAGCTTGAAGAGGTCCTTGATCGTCTTCAGCATGAGCCGCATCGCCTTCGCGTCCGTGTACGGGCCGAAGTAGAGCGAGCCGTCCTTCCGCACGCGACGCGTCGGGACGACGCGGGGGAGGCGCGCGGGCGTGATGCAGCTG
>JBCCPW010000015.1:0-17975 GCA_039024735.1 Bacteroidota bacterium | reverse complement strand
AGTTGGTCTACCTCGTGGGCTTCGCGAGCACGTTCTTCCTGGAGGGCTTCACGGGGCTCTCGGTCACGCTGCTCTCCATCGCGACGCTGTTCGTGGTGATGCAGGCCACGGGCCGGGTGGACTGGGAGGCGCTACTCGCACGCCCCGAGGCGGAGACGAAGCCACGCGTCCGGCAGCCCGCCCCGCGCATGGCGGCAGAGTAGAGCGAGGGCGCCCGCCTCGGTGCCGCGGATGGAAGCACCGAGGCGGGGGAGGTGGCGCCTGCGGGCGCGGGGTCGGACCTTCCGGCTCCCCGCCCGCCGTCCGTGCCTGCCCCTCCCGATCTCGCCTCCGGCGTCCTCGCGCGCCAGCGCCGCGCCGTCGCCCGCGCGCTGACGGCGGTCGAGAACGCGCTCCCCGGCGCCGACGCCCTCGTGGACGCCCTCTACCCGCGCACGGGGCAAGCATGGCGCATCGGGATCACGGGGCCGCCGGGCGCGGGGAAGTCCACCCTCACGAACCGCCTCCTGGGGCTCTTCCGCGAGCGCGGGCAGACCGTGGCGGTGGTGGCGGTGGACCCGTCGAGCCCGTTCACGGGCGGCGCGCTTCTCGGCGACCGCGTCCGCCTCGCCGATCGCGTGGACGACGACGGCGTGTTCGTGCGAAGCCTCGCGGCGCGGGGGGCGCTCGGCGGCCTCGCCGAGGCGGCCGAGGCGGCGTGCGACGTGCTGGACGCGGCCGGATTCGACATCGTCCTGCTGGAGACCGTCGGCGTGGGGCAGGGCGAAATCGACGTGGCCGAGGCGGCGGACACCGTACTCGTCGTCCTCGTGCCGGAATCGGGGGATGCCGTGCAGGCGATGAAGGCCGGGCTGATGGAGGTCGCGAACGTGTTCTGCGTCAACAAGGCCGATCACCCCGAGGCGGGCGCTCTGGTGCGGGCCCTCCGGCAGATGCTCCACCTGCGAGGGGGCGACGCGCCCGCGCCGGTCGTTGTCAAAACGTCGGCGCTGAAGAACGAGGGGCTGTCCGGACTCGTGGAGGCGCTGGATGCCCATCGCGCCCGCCTCGGTGCCCGATGGGACGAGACCCGGACCGACCGGCTCCGGCGGCGCGTCCGGCGATTGGTCGAAGCCGGATGGCGCCGCGCCTTCTGGACGCCCGAGCGTCGGGAGGATCTCGCCCACGCCATCGCCGAGGTGGACGGGGCAGAGCGGGCGCCCCATGCCCTGGCGGCTCGGGTGCTCGGCGAGGACTCGCGAGGCTGACTCCGCCTCGGTACCGAGACGGGGTCCACCGGGCACGGGTCCGGTTCCCGGAGGCCGTGTGACTGAATGCTATCTTCGCCCGGCCTTTACAGAGCCCCTTCCTCACCCACTGCGACTTCTGATGGCGAACGACCCCGGCAACGACCTTCAGTCCCCCGGCTCCGGCGGCGCCACCCTCGCGAGCGGGGAGCAGTGGTTCGGTCACCCACGCGGCCTCTCCACGCTCTTCTTCACCGAGATGTGGGAGCGGTTCTCGTACTACGGGCTCCGCGCGCTGCTCGTCCTGTTCATGACCGCCGCGATGACGGCGGAGAACGCGGGCTTCGGCTTCGGCGAGGGGCAAGCCAACGCCATCGCGGGGCTGTACCTGTTCTTCGTCTACGTTCTCTCGCTGCCCGGCGGCTGGGTGGCGGACAACGTGTGGGGGCAGAAACGCGCCATCTTCGTCGGCGGCATCATCATCGCCGCGGGCCACTTCACGATGGCCGGGCCGATGGTGGGCCTCCCGGAGCAGCCGACGTTCTTCCTCGGCCTCGCGCTCGTCGCCATCGGGACGGGCTTCCTGAAGCCGAACGTCTCGTCCGTCGTGGGCGACCTCTACCCTGAGGGGGGCGCACGGCGCGATGCCGGGTTCTCCGTCTTCTACATGGGCATCAACATCGGCGCGATGGCGGGGCCGTTTCTCTGCGGCCTGATCGGCGAGGGCTTCTCCATCGGTGACTTCACGTACGCCGGGAACTGGCACCTCGGGTTCTCGCTGGCCGGGTTCGGGATGGTCCTGGGCCTCGTGCAGTACCGCCTCGGTGCGAAGTACCTTGATGGCGTCGGCGACCGCCCGGCGGGCGTCCCGTCGGACGTGCTCTCGAAGCGAGAGCGCACCTTCTACCTCGCCTCGGCGGTGGCCGTCCTCGCGGTGGCCCTCCTCGGGTTCGGCATGGCGACAGGCGTGATCGGGCTGACGTTGGAGGCCCTCGCGGGATCGCTCGGCGTGACGGTCGTGCTGCTCGTGGCTGCGTTCTTCACCTACATCGTCCTCTTCGGCGGCCACTCCTCAACGGAGAAGAAGCGCCTCGGGGTGATCGCATGGCTCTTTGTGCTCGCCGCGCTTTTCTGGAGCGGGTTCGAGCAGGCGAGCACCTCGCTCAACCTGTTCGCGCGCGACCTCACCGACCGCAACATCTTCGGAACGGTGATCCCCGCGAGCACACTCCAGCTCATCAACCCGCTGTTCATCGTCATCTTCGCGCCGATCTTCGGGAGCCTCTGGGTCTGGCTCGCGCGGCGCAATGCGAACCCGAGCATCCCCGTCAAGTTCGCGCTCGGGCTGCTGGGCCTCTCGGTGGGCTTCTTCGTGCTCGCGTGGGGCTCTGCCAATGCCACGCCGGAGATGCCTGTCTCGCCCGCATGGCTCATCGTGACATACTTCTTCCACACGTGCGGCGAGTTGTGCCTGAGCCCGGTCGGCCTCTCGTCCATGACGAAGCTCTCGCCGAAGTCTCGCGTGGGCCAGATGATGGGCGTGTGGTTCGTGGCTGCGGCCCTCGGCAACCTCATCGCCGGGCTCGTGGCCGGACAGTTGGAGAACCTGCCCGCGAGCGAGCTCTTCGGGACCGTCGCGATGATCATCGGCGGCGGCGGCGTGGTGGCGCTGCTGTTCAGCCCGTTCGTGAAGCGTCTCACCGCTGGGGTGGACTAGCCACTGGACAGATCGCACGGGCGCCGAGGCGTTCCGTGCGTCTAGCCCTCCTCTGCTCGTCCTGCCCTTCTTCCGCCTCGGTTCTCTTCTCCGCCCCTCATGTCTCCAACCGATGTGTCTGTCACGGTCCTCCCGCATGGCGAGGGCCTCGCCCTGCCCGAACCCTCCACCTCGGGCAGTGCCGGACTCGACCTCCGCGCCGCCGTCACCGAGGCGGACCCCGTCACTCTCGCCCCCGGCGACATCGCGCTCATTCCCACCGGGCTCCAGATCGCGCTGCCGCCTGGCACCGAGGGGCAGGTGCGCCCCCGCTCTGGGCTCGCCGCGAGGCACGGCGTGACGGTCCTGAACAGCCCGGGCACCGTGGACGCGGACTACCGAGGCGAGGTGAAGGTGCTCCTCGTCAACCACAGCCGCGAGCCGTTCGAGGTCACGCGCGGCGAGCGGATCGCGCAGATGGTCGTCGCGCAGTACGTACCCGTCCGGTTCGTGCGCACCGAGGCGCTGGACAAGACCGAGCGCGGTGCGGGCGGCTTCGGCTCCACGGGCCGAGTCTAGCTGTCTAGGGCAAGCTATCCAGGGCGAATCATTCAGGTCTATAACGCTTGCCGTCTAGTTCCTCGGCCTTGCCTTTATTGCGGCGGTGACGCTCGTCACGCCCCCATCCTGGTGTGGCTCATGCACACTCGGTCCCCGTGAGGCCGCTCTCGCCTGCATTCGTTCTCGGTACCGTCCCGTGAGATCTATGAAGCGCCTTGCGATTCCAGTCAGCATTGTGATGCTCGGGATATCGCTAGGAGAGGCTGTGCGAGCGCAATCGCCATGTAAGGTTGCCGGTCGCTGGTGCTCCGATCGAGTGGTGCCGCGCGCCGATGGCTCGTGGTCGTATCCAGCCGATGACGAGGGCAACAGGATCCCCGACTTCAGCTATGCTGGCTATCGAAACGGGGAGCCCATCCCCAACCTTGCTGATGTCCCCGTGCTACGCGTAGACGGCCCCTCCAACGACGATCCGACGGCTGGAATCCAGGCCGCTATCAACGAAGTGGGGGAGTGGACACGTGACGAACGAGGGTTCCGTGGAATCATCGAGTTGGCTCCGGGGCTCTATCGGCTCCGCGAGCCAATAGAAATTTCGTATTCGGGTGTCGTGGTGCGTGGAACTGGTCGCAGTGCAGATCCTCGTGTGGGGACGGTCTTGGTCGCCACCAAGAACCTCTGGAATGTTCAGCCTCGCCCCTTCGCGCCCGTGACGATCGGTCGTATGAACGGGCCAGGTGGCTATGGGTGGGTCTCGTGGACACAGGCTCTCGAAGGACCTGCCGTGGAGGTCACCACACCGTTCGTGCAGGTCGGAAGCCGGGAACTGGACGTGCAAGACCCGGAGCCGTTCGATGTAGGCATGGCAGTTGTTGTGGAACGCCGCTGCACCGAGCGGTGGCTGGAAGCCATTGATCGGGGCGGGGTGGATATCCGAGGCGAGGCGGCTCCAAACACGTTCTGGCGCTGTGAGGCCAATGGGCGCCGGGAACTGGATGCAGCGCACTTCCGGCGTATCGAGCGCATTGAGGGGCAGTCACTCATTCTCGACGCCCCCCTGTACGACCACATCGATCGGTCGCTGACTCCAGCCACTGTACGTCGGGTTTCCGAGGCCTACATCGACCTTAAGGGCAACGCGCCCAATGGCCTCGTGAGAAATGTCGGCCTGGAGAATCTTCGTGTGGTTCACGAGGTGGATACGACCAAGGTCAGTCGCTCAGAAGCCCACGGTGGTTGGGCCTTTCTTGTCGACGAGGAACATCCAGCCGGAGGCATCATATTTAGAATGGTGGAAGACGCATGGGCACGCGATCTAACACTCTCGCGTTGGCGAGACTATGGGGTCGGGTCTCGGGTTGCAACGCGGATCACCATCGACCGTGTGGCGGCTGTCGATCCGGTAGCTCAGGTACAAGGAGGCCGACGGTACGGAGTGTCGATCGGTAGTTGGAGCCAACTTGTGCTTATCCGCGATGGAATTGCCCAGCGATGCCGCCACGGCTTTACCGTGAATGGGGGGATCACCTCCTCAGGGGTCGCCTTCGTTCGACCCACCTCCTACCTTGCCCTCGCAGAGGACGGTGCCCACCGCGCGTGGGCCTCAGGAATTCTCTACGACAACCTGCGGCACGTGCAGCCCTGGACCGACATCCCTGTGGCGGTCTACAGCTTGGTTCACTGGGGCAGCGACCGACGGACAGATGCCTACAGCCCAGGCCATGGATGGGCTGGCGTGCATCAGGTGGTATGGAATGCCGAGGTCGGGGAATCACCGGTCTTCGGAGGGAGACCACATGTCCGGATCGGAGACCCGCCTCGTGCCCAGAATTATCTCATCGGCTACACCGATGCCAGGACCGGGACGCGTCCTGCTGTGAGTTCAGGCCACGGTCCTCCTGCTCGCCCCAATCCTGTCGGGTATGTCGAAGACCAGCCAGGGCGCTTGTACCCAGTGTCCCTCTATGAGGCTCAGCGCGCCGCACGCCGCTAGCGGAACCCCATCAGGTGGTTGCCGCGAAGAGCGCATCCATCTGAACGATCTCGCCGGTCGCGCTGTCGCGCAGGATGTCAATGGGACGCAGGAACCGGAAGCCGAACGGTCGCAAGTGATCGAGAAGCGCCTCGAAGCTCGGTTCTCCGCTGTAGCTCGGGCGCAAGGCGATTTCGAGCAGGACCGTCCCGACCTGTCTCAGGGTCTCGCTCGCGCCGCGGAGTGCTTCGAGTTCGAAGCCCTGGAGGTCCAGCTTGAGTAACGTCGATGGCGTGATCATTTCGTCGTGCAGCGCGAGATCAAGCGTCGTCACAGGGACGGACACGGTCTCCGAATGAGGGACGACGAGATCATCGTCTTCGGCAACAGGCAGGGCGGACGACGCGAGGGAGTACGGGTTTCGGTGAAAGGCGAGTGTGCCCGCCTCGGCACCTAGGGCGGCTTCCACAAGACGGACACGACTGGTGGAGGCAAAGTGGCTTCGGAACGAAGCCGCGACATCGGGGAGAGGCTCGAACGAGACCACCCGAGCGTCAGGAAACGTCTCTGCCATCGCCCTGGCAAATTGGCCGACGTTGGCCCCTCCATCGACGATGAGGTCGGGCTGGAGGCCTTGGGCCCTCAGGGTCCGGGCCATGGCAAACGCAGTCAGGGAGAAGGGACGCCAGTACGCGGCTGCACGGATGCCGCCCGGTGTCATTAGTATCCGCGCGAGGGCAGCAATGCGGTTGGGGGTGCCCATGGTCAGTTCGCGCGAACAAGGTTGAGTAGCACATACTGGTGCCACGCATCAAGCCACCCTCGGCGCGTCAGAGCTTGCTCAGCGCGATCAGCAGCGCGCAGGAGTGCGTTGTCCGGTCGCGATGGCATTAGGAATGACGTTCCGATTGCGACTGGCGCGGCCAACAGCCCACTGTAGGAACTCTCCACGCGCCACCGCCCCGAGGCAGCAATTGCCCGGAGATTATTCGCCGAGAGGGGGCGCTCGTCTTCGGTGCGAGCGCTCGGGGTCAGCCGGCGAAAGACCTTCAAGAGTAGGTTGTCGAGTAGAGGTTCCAAGAAGAGGGCGCGCCCTCCCGGTTTCAGGACGCGGTGGACCTCGTCGAGCGCGGTCTCGATATCGAGATGGTGGATAATGCCTTCGCCGATGACGAGGTCGAATGTGCCATTATCATAGGGAAGGTCGTGAGCGTCGCCGACCACAAATCGGAACTGGTCTTCGGGGTGGTTGCTCTCGCGTGCGGCTGCGGCTGCCTGGGCGATGTAAGTCGCCGAGATATCGATACCATCCACGTTGGCCCCAAGCTCGAGAGCGACGAGGCTGCGCTCACCTCGGCCGCACCCGTAATCCAGAACACGAGCATCGTGGGTGTCGCGAAGTGCTTGGTCGAGGGAATCACGGAGCCGACGGATACCAGGGTATGTCCAGATGTGCGCAAAGCGGTTCTTGAGCTGAACGCTCTCGCCCAAGACATCGCCCTCGGTATGAGCCGCGCGTTCGCGCTCAACGCGCTCGTGGATGCCGGGGCGTTCCGGGGTCTCGGTAGATGTGCTCATACGATCAAGTTACGGGGCCTTAGTGACGAGTTGGCCCAAGAGAGCAAGCCACCAAGCCCGGACGATAGTCGGCGCAAAATGGGAAACATAGCGGGCGCGAGCCGCTACGGAGAACGACCGCCACGTGTGCAGGTCGGACAGATACTCGACCGCGTCGGCGAGAGCGGAAGGCGCATGGGGGGGGATGAGAAGTCCCGAACGGCCATCCTCGATCATTTCCGGGATGCTCGCGTGCGCCGTTGCGATGACGGGCGTTCCAGCATTGAGTGACTCCATAATTGTGAGAGGATGGGCTTCGGTCGGATAGGTGGTAGGCAGGACAAAGGCGTCTGCGTTCAGGTAGAGCTCCCGGACAGCATAGCGATCTGAAACGCCCCCCAGATGCTCGACCACAGACGTCACGCCGAGGGCCTCGGTACGCGCCTGAAACGCAGCCTCAGCGTTGGCATTTGGCCACCGTCCAGCGAAGGTCGCGCGGACGGCGACGCCTCTCTGGCAGAGCACTCCAACGGTCTCCAGCACATCCAGGTAGCCCTTGCTCGGAATCATCCCTGAGAGGTAGAGAAGACGAATAGGCGAGCCATCGGTGCGTTCGGTGCGCCGGGCCCTGAACGCCTCGTCGGAGAGGTGGGTGTGTGCGCTCGTGGTATTGGGGCATACGAACCGCTTCTCGTCTGGGACCCATGGTGCGCAGCGCTCCGCGAGTCCTGGTGTGTTGAAAACGATTCCAGACAGGCGCCGCACGAGGCGAAGCGCGCTTGTACGGGTGGCAGGTGAGGAAAAGAGCTGGTGGAAGTCGCCGTGGTGAACCACAGCAACGATGGCGCGTCGGCCCAGCGGAGACACGACCGTTGCGAGGTCGCGGAGGTGCCCCATGGGCTTGGGCGAGATGGTCGTCCAAATTGCGGGTGCGTAGGGAGCATCCGCCAGGCTGCGCCGGATGTGGCCCCTCGACCCGAGGTAGTGACCCGCGCGACGGAGTGGGTGCGCATCGGCACGGACATCATTCTCAGGTGCCGAGAGGTTGATTCGGCGGACACCTATGGCCTTGCTGAGCACATCAGCCAATGCGGCCGTGGCAACGGCCTGCCCATCCAACGGTGGGGGAAACCTACCGACGACGGCGACCTCGTGAGGAAGACCCACCGGTGAGTTCGCGTTCATTCTGTGATCGCGTGAAAGCTCATCGGGTGCCGCGCCGTGACCCGTAGTGCAGCCAGAGCAAGGCGTGCCGACCATGTGAGGCCTCGTGTAGAACGCGGTGCTCCCGTGTGGAGAGCCGTAGACAACCCCTCGGCGAAGCGTTCTGGCCCGAAGCGAGCCACGATGTTCTGCGAAGCCTCTCCCATCGTGCGCCGCGCCGAGGCCGGCATGTCGGTCAGCCGCAGCAAGAGTGTGGTCATGCGTTCGGCATCGTCCGGGGCAAAGGTCCAGCCATTGCGGCCGGGTTCGACGAGATAGGGGTAACACCCGGATCCCGTTGAGACCAAAACGGGGAGCCCTGCTGCCATCGCTTCGTTCACAACAAGAGCCCACTGATCCATACGTGAGGGGTGGACGAAGGCCCCTGCTCGTCCGTAGAACGTAGGCAGCGTGGTATGCTTCTGGAAGCCACAGAACTCAACCCCATCGCTCGCGGCGATCTCAAGGTCCGCGCGGAGGGGGCCGTCGCCAAGCAGAAGAAGCCTCCAGGGAGACAAGGTACGTTGTCGGTACTCGGCGTAGGCTTTCAGGAGCGTACCGAGGTTCTTCCGTTCGACAAAGCGGTTCGACGCGATGAAGTAGGGAGTTGAATCCTGCAGGGCAGGCAACGCTGAGGGAGGTGGAGCCTCTCGGGCTCGATGCGCGCCCTCCCGAAAAAAAACATTGTCCACAACGTTGTATCCCAACGAGATAACCTCACGCGGTAGGCCAAGGTCCACGAGGTAACTAGCATGGGCCTCGCTGCCAACCAGGCCTGCATCCGCACTTCGAACGAGTGGACGTTTGAGCGCCTCCTTCCACGCTGCTCGTGGGGCGTCAGAGGCCGCCGAGACGTTCATCATTACAGCCGTTCTCCGGTGTCGTCGGCACCAACGAAGAGCAGCTCGTGCATCTGGAGTCGAGTAGCTCGGGAATGCAACTGCGACCGGGTCGATCTGGTCGAGCACGTCCGTCACAGCTGCTACCATGCGGGCTCCAGAGACATGGTCGTAGACCTGCCCTGGAAGCGCAATTTCCCACTGAAAGGGAACGTCTCTTACTTCAGTCGTCCATTGATAGGTCTCGTCACGAGACGCCGTCTCGACTGCGACGAGTCGAAGTCCCTCGCAGGCAAGACGTTCGTGAGCGGCTCGAAGTCGAGCAATGTGGTAGGGACCAAAGCGAGCCCAGAGGACGCAGACATGAGGCGTGCTCATGAACAGAAACGGCGATGTCGTGGCAGAGAGCGTGTTGAGCGCGCGCGTTGAGGTCTCGTCAGTGCTTGGGGGGCAACTGCGCGCAGGCTGGGCACTAGGCCGGTGAGGTCGTCTTCGGTGTCGTACGATGCAACCCGATCAGGGTGTGGAAGGCTGTAGGACTCTGCGGCGAAGATGAACCAAGCGCACGCCAAACACGAGGAGCAGACCTCCCTCCGAGACAAGCGTCGCGATGACGGCTCCCTCAAGCCCCAGAGCCGGTAGCAGGACAGCATTCAGGGTGATATTGAGGCCTACGCCCCCTCCCAAGCTCCACATTGTAAACACGTCGTCGCCTTTCGCAATCATCGTTGACCATAGCAGGTGCCTAATGCTCGTCAGGGGGAACGCCCACGCGAGTAATGCCAGGACGGGAATTGCCGGAGCAAGCTCAGCGCTGCCCGCGATCCCGATGATCGGGGCCGCCAGCATCGAGACACAGGCCGCAATGGGGACGCTGCTAACGACGAGCAGAGTCGCCGTCGATCTGAAGAGCGTCCAAATGCCCCTCTCGTCCCCGTTTCCAGCAAGACTGGCAAGCCGGGGATACGTTCCTGCATCGACCAGAACAACCAGGAGCAAATTCAGGGCCTCGACCAGCCGAAACGCGAGCCCATAGTACCCTGCTGAGGTGACGCCGAGTGAGTGCTCCACCATGATAGTATCGACACGATAGAAGACCGCACTCAGCGCAGCTATCAACCCCAGTGGGGCGAGTGAGGGCAAGGTCTGTCGGAAGAACTTGCCTTGGACAAGCTTGAGGTCAATCGGGGCGAGTTGGCGTGTGACAACTCGGAGGGTTCCCAGAGCGGTAAGAGCGGCCCCTAAAGCCATCCCGGCTAGAACACCTGCAGCTGATGAGACTACGAGAAGGGCAATGCCCCCGAAGAAGATAACCAGCACCTTCTCTGCGACAATGCTCGCGGCCTGATACCCGAGAACCTGAAAGGACTGAAAGAATGCGTGGGCGTATATCGTTATTGCATTCGCAAACATGAATAAACATCCGAATATTACAGATAGTGTTAACGTTGATTTGTATCCTAAAATTATTGATATAAATATTGCAATTAATCCAGATATTACGAATAAAATTATCCTCAATAAAATAAAATTAGACAATAAATACGAGGCTTTTATTGTGCTCAATGACACCTCTCTGACTGTGAATGTCTGAATCCCCCAACTTGTAAACGAGGAGGCAATGGTTGCGACAGCGAGAGCCGTTGAGAAGACCCCATAGCCTTCTGGTCCGAGTCCACGTGCACACGCGACCGTTACAAACGCAAGCCAGAGCGGCTTCACAGCAACCGAAGCTGCCCCTAATGGGGCCACTCGTCCTGCGAGTGCGCGGACGGAGAAGGCATCAGGGGTGCTGGACGGTTTCATCCGTTGGATGAATGCAGCCGCGCGCTAGCGCCTGCGAGAAGGGCAAGAGGAATGGTGACAATGAACGGGCCGTCCGCTGTACTGAAGATGGCCTCCGTCAGAGAGGCGATGCTGAGTGCAGCGAAGAAGCCAAGAGCCGTCACAGCGAGTGCTTGATTGGTCGAGTTCGGCTTGGATTCCCGGATAAGCCGTAGCGCATGGGGCAGGATGGACACGATCCATGCGAGCAGGAGCCCGGAGCCAAGCAGGCCGAGTCGAAATAGCTGGGTCAACAGCGTACTGTGCGAGAACATCTTAAACTCGGTTCCCACATAAACCAGACTATAGAATTTATATCTGGCCCCATATCCATATCCAAAAATAGGAGACTCAAGAATGACTTTATATACCGTTTCCCATTCGTAAAATCGATTGACGAGAGAAATATCTTGCGATAATGATGTACTAGTCTGAACTCGCAAAGACAGCTGATCAATCACAATAGAAAAGAAAGGACCCAGCACTACTAAAGCCGCAATCGCAGACACTATAACACCTATAGATAAAGTATAAACTAGCTTAATTTTTTGTTGCCTGCTCAGAAATAACAAACTGAATACCAATCCAACCACAACAGCTAGCCATATTGTTCTACTCTGACTGAGAATTAGCGATACAAGATGATATGTTAACATAAAAACACTAATTAGCTTTAGTTTAACTGAGGCCGACTTAAGTAGCGAGAAATACAGGAAGCCAAAAAGCCCGAGCATTGTGACTCGTTCTCCAGTTCGGGAGGACCTGTTGACCGCGATCTCCCAGAGTGCCTCGGCACTATAGAAGGCTTCGATATATCGAATGTAATTTCTCGTAACCAGAATTGTTGTTAATATTGCGATAGACGCAATAACTATTTTCAATGATTTAACATCTTTTATGATAGCCTCTCTAACTGGAAAGAAGAATGCGAATATAAGCATAACCCTCCATTGATTGATCGCATCCAAAGGCGACCAACCACCTAACAAGCCATAAAAAAGAGCAAACAAAGAATAAGACATAAAAAGTATAAATATTACATCGCTTTTTGATCTGATTATTTTAATATCAGGATCGCAAGTACTCCGCAGCACCCAGGTCCCAAGATAGCCGACGTAATAGAGACCGAACAATGCCTCTGATACCTGAATCCCCTCTGTGTAGTTGAACATGAGGATAAACCCCGTGAGCACCACAGCCAGGTGAGCGATTGGGTATCGCGACAACCAACCAACAGTCAGCACCCCGATCGGGATTGCACTCAGCGCAAGCAGAAACACGAGCGGCTGATGGAGAGCCCACAGGACAAGCGCGAGGCCGACAGCGAGGCTTCCCCATAGGCAAACACTCAGAAAGGTCTCCAACCGGCTGAAGGCCGAGCTTGTCGGTGTCGGGATGTCCATCCTCTACCGGTCTCTCTTAGCCTGCTGAATGAGCTGAGCTAAGAGAAGGCGTCCGCTCTCGCGCCACCATGACCAGACTAGAATAAAGCCAATGGTGAACAGGCCGGTAGCGAAGGTCGACAGCAGGACCAAGATGGAACGCTTTGGGGCAGCCTTTAGCTCCGGTGGGATGGCTGGGTCAAGCACCTGCACAGCAGAGGCATGCCGTCGCTCGGAGATAACAGCTTCCTCGTAGAGCGGGCGGACGACACGCAGGATCTCCTGCTGCGTCAGGAGTTCCTGCATGACGGAGGCGTACTGGCGGCTTACGGCTGGTAGGTTGCGGAGTGGTACAGGCATCACGCTCTTGTCACCACCCGTCAGCTCACTAACCTGACTCCTCGCAGCCTGAAGGGCAGCCTGCGCAGCCTGGACCTCGGCGTTCTCGGGGCCATACTGAGACAACAGCGCTTGGTACGCCACCTCGGCTTCCGAAACAGCCCCCTGTGCTAGTGCGAGCGAACTCATGAGGGCTTGGGCCTGACTTTCGATTTCGACGACGCCGTACCGTTCTTGAAGGGCCTGCAAGCTTGCTTGGGTAGAGTCCAGCGCGAATTCAGCCTCCTGAAGCCGAGTACCAAGAAAAGCCCGCCGCTCTCCAGCACTCGACGCAGTGAGCCGGATGTGCTCCTGATTGAGCACCTCGATCAAGAAGTTGGCAATCTGGGCGGCCCGCTCGGGGCTCTCATCTAGAACCTCGACAGCCAGGTGGTTGAACTCGAGGTCAAGTGGAAACTCGACGCGCTCCGAGAATGCCTCCCGAGTGCGCTGGCGTGGAAAGTCATCATCTTCCATCTCGTACGCCTCGATAAGCCCAAATCGGTCGATGGCCTTCTCGGCTACGGTCCGGCTTGTGAGGATCGCTAGGTAGCGTGTGTAGCCACTTTCTCCCCCTCCCAGAAGAGCCTGCGCGCCTGGTGGCAACCCGAGCAAGGAACCCACCAGCCCGCCCCCCCCCTCATTGGGCAACATTACCGTGGTCCGAGCTCGGTAAACGTTCGGCATCTGTAGGGTAATCGCGACAGAGATGATGCCGATCAGGAGAGGCATCCCGAGAACCAACCAGCGCCACCGGTATAGACGGGTCGCGGCCCACCAAAATGGCTGGTAAGGTTTGACCGAGCCCGCGTGAGGAGGAGCTACTGGAGGTGCACCGAGGAGGCCAGTTCCGTCTCCTCCCGCTTCAGTTGTTAGCGTACGGTCCTCCATGACCTAGTTGCTGTTGTTCAGGGCGCTCACGGCGATGATGGCACTCACCACAACGCCCGCAGCCGAGATCACCGTCTGGAAAAGCTGGAACCGCGCTTGCCGCGCGTCGCGCTGCTCTTCGCGAAGGGCGCGGTTCTCTTCGCGTTCCGCCTGACGCTGCTGGAGCGTAATCTGCGCCCCCTGCGGTGTGTCCGCGAGGACCTCGCGCGCGGCAAATACCGCGTCTCCGGGCTCCAACGCACGGTCGGGATACGGAACGAGGCGGCCAGTGCCAGCCTCCACCACCCATACACCTGTCGCTGCCTCGGTGAGCCCACCGGCCCTCTCTACGTACGCGGTGGCGGAACGTCCAGGCGAGTACGGGACGAAGCCAGGGCGCGCGACAGCCCCGAAAACGCGGACCCCGTTATCGCCACGGGGAATGACGAGCCGGTCCCCGTCACGTACGACGACCTCAACCGAGGCGGCCGAGGTCAAGTCCAGGCCGACACGAGGCGTTCGGGCGGCTTCCTGGCGGTAGTAGAGTTGGCCGAGTAGATCGAGACCGTCGCTGCGGAGGTCGGCCACCTCAGCGCTGTCTGGCGAGAGCAGAGTTCGCTCCAGATATGCCGCACGAGGGAGCGCGTCCGGCGCGAGGCCCCCCGCGAGTTCCACGAGCACACCGACAGTGGTCTGCCCATTGCGGATCGGGAACGCACCGGGGAACGCAACACCACCTTCCACCTCGGCTGCACCGGCGAGAGGGTCGGGGTCAGCGACCGCGATTTGGTCGCGAGGGCCGACGGGCGTAGAAGCCGCCTCGGCGGGGGAGAGCATGCGAGCCGGTCCCCCCGCCGGAGTCAAACGGAACGATGCACCCTCGGGAGCACCGGCCACCTCCGCCAACGCTGCGACGGTATCGTCAGGACGGAGATCGTAAACGCCGGGTCGGAGGACGGTCCCGCCCACGAAGACTCCCTCCTGCCGAGGAGCGAAGGCCGGGAGCCGGACGCGATCTCCGTCCCGGAGATGGGGATTGAACCGGGGATCGCCGGTGGCGACGTACCGCGCGAGATCCACCGAGAGCGATGGCCCCGACTCGCGCTCAACAGAAACGTTGCGGAAGGCCGGGCGCAGCGTCTTCCCCGCCTCGGGTACCCCGTACTCCATGAGTGTGCCGACGGAAGTGTTGAGCGAGGCGGCGACCAGAGCGTCCTCCACGCGGCCCACCGCACGGACGACGTGACGACCAGGGTCCCGAACAGCCCCCGAGACATGGACGATGAATCGGCGAGGCTCGGAGAGGGTAACGTCTGTGGGAACGTTCTGGAAATTGCGCCGAACTGCCGGACGCACCCGCGCAAGTACGGCCGCGAGCGTCTGACCAGCAGCCTCGAAACTGCCTGCTTCCGGGATCGCGAGTCGACCGTCTGCTGAAACCGTCGCCGATACCTGCCGTGCGAAGGCACGCGCACCGCCAATGGTGATGGTGAACACATCGCCCGGTCCCACCACGTACTCAGCCGGGTCCACTGCCCCTTCCAGCGCAGCTGCGTCCACAGGAGGCCGAGCACGAACACTCGGAATAGTGGCTGGGATCGCTGCAGGATCAGACGGGAACGTCGGGATCTGCGCGTGAGCCTCACTGCACACGACGACCGACACCGCGGCGAGCAGTAGGATTGACGCAGCGAGGGGAGTGCGGTCCATCGAAGGCCGAGAGGCCGTTTGAACGGTAAACTGGCGGCCCAAAGTACGCCCCCGATCTCGGAAGCGGGGACAGGTCGCTCGGTTCCGCCCCTCTTCGCCGTCTCTTGCTCTCCCGCCTCGCTCCTGCCAAGGTCAACCTCGGCCTGAACGTTCTCCGCCGCCGCTTAGACGGCTACCACGAGATCGAGACCGTCTTCGCGCCCATCGGATGGTCGGACCGCCTCAGTGCTGAGCCGTGGCAGGAACTAGCACTGTCTACGAGCGACCCGGAACTACCCACAGACAACCGCAATCTCGTCTGGCAAGCTGCCGAAGCGCTCGCGGCATGGGCCAAGGTGCCGCCATGTGCCCGCCTTCACCTGGACAAGCGAGTCCCGTATGGTGCCGGGCTCGGCAGTGGCTCTTCCGATGCTGCTGCTGCCCTTCGCCTCTGTGCTGAGTTGTGGGACCTGCACGTGCCCGAAGCGACTCTCCTCCGCCTCGGGAGTGCGTTGGGGGCAGACGTACCGTTCTTTCTCCGCTCAGGCGCCGCTCTCGGGACGGGCCTCGGCGATACACTGCACCCACTTTCCAGGGCGGACGGAACGGCATGGGCATGCCCGTTCTCTCTCGTCGTCGTGGTGCCCGATGTTCACGTGAGCACGGCAGAGGCGTACCGTTTGGTCTCGCCGGATGATCACGACCGTCAGGACCTCACCTCAGCCATCACGTCGAACGATCTCGCTCGGTGGCACCGAGAGGTCACCAACGACTTCGAGGCACCGATTGTGGAGCAGCATCCAGAAGTAGCGCGGGCGCTTGAGCGCTTGCGCGAGGCAGGGGCGGGATGGGCGGCCCTCTCAGGGTCAGGGAGTGCGGTCGTCGGAGCGTTCGAGGATCCTACCGAGGCGGCAGTGGCAGCCCGAGAAGCCAAGGCGAGCGAAGCTCGGGTCTGGGTGGAGCCTCCACGAACAACATAGGCCGCTGGTCCTAGCTTCGCGCCTCCTCACCCCCCGTCTCATGTCCTGGTGGCAAGCCGTCGTTCTCGGTCTCCTGCAAGGGATCGCAGAGTTCCTGCCCATCTCGTCCTCCGGCCACCTCGTCCTCGGCCAGCACCTCCTCGGTCTGGAAGCAGAGGGCGACATCACGTTTGAGGTCTTCGTTCACTTTGGAACGGTTCTCTCCATTGTGACGGTGTACCGGGCCCGAATCTGGACCATTCTGACAGACCTCGTGCAGACGCTTCGTCGGCCCAGCCTCATCGCGCAGGCGGTTCGAGGCGGCCCCATTGAGCCGGGACCCGATGCAGGCTCCGACGCGATCCCGTCCACGCGGCTCTCGCTCTACATCCTCCTGTCCATGGTTCCCACGGGGATCGTCTACGTGTTGTTCAAGGACACGCTGGAGGCCGCGTTCTCGGACCCAAGACTGGTGTGCGGGATGCTGCTCGTGACCGGCACCGTGCTGCTGCTCGCCCGGCTGCGTCCCAACCCGACAGGCCACCTCACGCCGCTCAAGACCTTGCTCGTGGGCCTCGCGCAGAGCGCGGCGCTCATCCCGGGCATCTCGCGCTCCGGCTCCACGATCTGCACCGCCATCTACCAGAACGTGGACCGGAAAGAGGCCGCCGACTTCTCCTTCCTGATGTCGCTTCCGGTCATCGTCGGGGCGACGCTTCTGAAGACCCTGGACCTGTTCGAGACCGGACTGACAGTGGGCGTCCTCCCGCTCGTCCTCGGGACGCTCGTCGCGTTCGTGTCCGGCATCTGGGCCATCAAGGTGGTGATCGCGTTCGTTCAGCGCGGGAGCCTGATCTGGTTCGCGGTCTACTGCTACGCCGTGGGCGTCCTGGGCTTGATCTTCATCTAGCTCTCCGCCGCGGTACCGAGGCGGCTGATCACGAGAGCCAGCCATCGCGCGCGCTGTCCACAGAGACGGCGCTCGACGGGACCGGGAGATCCGCCGGACGACCTCCGCCTCGGTGCCGAGGCGGACGACGGGGAGGAGACGCTACGTGTAGTGCTCCAGGCCGTGCAGGCCGAGGTAGTCCACCACGTCCTTCACCTTCTGCGCTTGCTCGCGGTGGCAGACCAGCACAGCATCGTCCGCGTCTACTACCACCACGTCCTGGACCCCGATCACCGCCACCATGCGGCCATCGCGCGCCTTCGCGAACGACCGGCTCGCGTGGTGGAAGAGCACGTGGCCTTCGGCAGCGTTGCCGTGGTCGTCCTTCTCGGAGACCGCGTGGACCGCCCGCCAGTCGCCCACGTCGTTCCAGCCGAAGGCACCGGGGACCACCCACACGTCCTCGGCCTTCTCCATGATGCCCACGTCGATGGAGACCTTGGGCGTGCGCTCGTAAGCGTGCGCGACGGCCTCCTCCTCCCCCTCGGTACCGAAGTCGGACGCGAGAGGCGCGAAGACCGCGTGGACCTCCGGGAGGTGACGCTCCATCGCGTGAAGGATAGCCTCGGCACGCCAGATGAACATCCCCGAGTTCCAGAGGAAGTCGCCCGCCTGAACGAACCGCTCGGCGGTTGCCAGATCCGGCTTCTCCGCGAACGTCTTGACGCGATGCGCGACGGGCGTCCCGGCGGGACCATCGTCAGACGCGCCGTCGGTGTCGCCGTCAGCGTCGAACTGGATGTAGCCGTAGCCCGTCTCGGGATGGGTCGGGCGGATGCCGATGGTGACGAGCGGCCCCAGCCCATCGCCCTCGCGCGTTTCGGCACGCGCCACGGCGGCCCGCACAACCTCCTGGAAGCGCGCCACGTT
>JBCCPW010000014.1:0-18044 GCA_039024735.1 Bacteroidota bacterium | reverse complement strand
TCGGGCGGCACGGGCCCGAGGCGGGAGGAGCGAGAGAAAGTCCGCGTACTGCCGCTGGGTGACCGGCAGCTTCATCACGTAAAACGCCTCGGTCCCCTTCGGGAACGCCGCCGGGATCGGCCCGGACTGGTCGCCGCCGATGTACGCCTCGCCCTCGGCGACCGTGTACGAGAGCGCGCCCGCCTCGGGGCCGACCGGGATCGCGTCCTCCGACGCCACGCGATACGCGTCGCCAGTCGAGGACTGGAACGCATGGGGCTGCCGCAGGCTGTCCGCCACCGACTCGCCGACCTCGAACGGTCCACTCGGCACCCGCACCATCTCCACGCCGAGCACGCGGACCGGCACGCCGTCTGGGGGCAGCGCGAAGAAGCTCGCGCCGTACGTCCACGTGGCCCGGACGCTGAGCCGAACATCGCCACGCCCGTCCTCCGCGCGATGCACGAGCAGGCCACCTGCGTGCCCGGCTGGAAGCACCAGAGGATCTGCGACCACCGAGGCGGTGCCCGTCGCGGTCGCGCCCTCGGCCGTGAATCGAAGGTCCGCCCAGACGCCCGGCTCGCGCTCGAACTTCGCGAACACCCACGCCGCGTCCCAGGTCTCGCCGTCTCGCCAGGAGCCGTCCCACGCCACCTCGAAGGTGACAGGCACCGTGTTGGCGGTGGTGTCGCGCTCCGCCACGTGAACGTGCACGCGGTCGATGCGGAGCGTTTGAGCCGTCGCCGGGAGACAGAAAACCGCGAGGAGGAGAAGGCAGAAGGGCCGCATAACGGGAAAGAGAGGAGTGCCAGAGTGTACCGTGCGACGGTCACAGGGGCTGTCCGAATCGGCAGGCGGCGGAGTCAGGCGGTCGGCCGGGGCCTCGACGCGGCGAACGGGGATCCCCTGCGGGCTCGTCCCTGCCTCGGTGTCGAGACGAAAGGCGAAGACGCGGTCGCACCGAGGCGGTCACACCGAGGCGGGCGCACCGAGCACGGATCCCCTCCGCCGTCCCGTCAAGAAACGGGGTGTCCCCGCGTGTGCCGGAGCGCCAACGCCGCTGCCGCGTAGCTTCCTCGCCCAAGAAATCGATTACATCCCCGACCGCATGAAGCGCCTCGTCGTCGTCGAGTCCCCGACCAAGGCTCGCACCATCCGCCAGTTCCTCCCGCCCGGCTTCCAGGTGGAGGCCAGCATGGGCCACGTCCGCGATCTGCCCTCGTCCGCGAAGGAGATCCCCGCGAAGGTCAAGAAGGAGAAGTGGGCCCGCCTCGGTGTCAACGTCGCCGAGGGCTTCGAGCCGCTCTACGTCGTCCCGAGCGACAAAAAGAAAACCGTCAAGCAACTCAAGGACGCGCTCAAGGAAGCCGACGAGCTCTACCTCGCGACGGATGAAGACCGCGAGGGCGAGTCCATCGGGTGGCATCTCTTGCAGGTGCTCAACCCGAAGGTGCCCGTCAAGCGGATGGTCTTCCACGAGATCACGCGCGACGCCATCCTTCGCGCCCTGGAGCAGACCCGCGAGATCGACTCGCGGCTGGTGGACGCCCAGGAAGCCCGCCGCATCCTCGACCGGCTCGTGGGCTACTCCGTCTCGCCCGTCCTCTGGAAAAAGATCGCGCCCAAGCTCTCCGCCGGACGCGTGCAGAGCGTCGCCGTGCGCGTCCTCGCACAGCGCGAGTGGGAGCGGCTGGACTTCGTGACGGCGAGCTACTGGGACCTCAAGGCCACCCTCGCGAAGGGCGGCGTGGGATTCGAGGCGAAGATGACCCATTACGGTGAGCGCCGCCTCGCCACGGGCAAGGACTTCGACGAGAACACCGGCAAGCTGAAGGACGGGTCGGACGCGCTCCAGATGGACGAAGGCACGGCCGTCCCGCTGGCCGAGCGGCTGAAAACCGCGACGTGGCGCGTCGCCGAGGTGGAGCAGAAGAAGGCCCGCCGCACGCCCGCGGCGCCGTTCATCACGTCCACGCTTCAGCAGGAGGCCAACCGCAAGCTCGGCCTTCCCGCTCGTCAGGCCATGCGCGTGGCGCAGAAGCTCTACGAGCAAGGCCTCATCACCTACATGCGAACGGACTCGCCGACGCTCTCGGGCGAGGCCATCGGGGCGGCCCGGCGGTCCGTTGAGGAGCGCTACGGCGCCGAGTACCTGTCGCCGAAGCCGCGCCAGTTCAGCGCGAAGGTCCGCAACGCCCAGGAGGCGCACGAGGCCATCCGCCCGGCCGGGACGGAGATGAAGACCGCCCGGCAGCACGGCCTCTCCGGCGTGGAGGCGAAGCTGTACGACCTCATCTGGAAGCGAACCGTCGCCTCCCAGATGGCCGACGCGCAGCTTCTCCGCACGCGCGCCGAGATCCTCGCCGCTGAGGGCACCGACGACCAGAGCACCTTCCGCGCGAACGGACAGGTGATCGTCTTCCCCGGCTTTTTCCGCGCCTACGTGGAGGGAAAGGATGACCCCACAGCCGCCCTCGACGACCGCGACAACCCGCTCCCGGATCTCGCCGTGGACGACCGTCCCGAGTGCCGCGAGGTGGAGCCCATCGGCCACGAGACGAAGCCGCCCGCCCGCTACACGGACGCGACGCTCGTCCGCGCGCTGGAGCAGGCAGGCATCGGCCGCCCGTCCACCTACGCGAGCATCATCGACACCATCGTCAACCGGGGGTACGTCAACCGCGAGCGCTCGCAACTCATCCCGACCTTCACCGGTCTCGCGACGAACCAACTCCTGGAGCGCAACTTCGAGCGGCTCGTGGACACCGGCTTCACCGCGCGGATGGAAGAGGAACTGGACCAGATCGCGGCCGGAGACGAAGAGCGCCGTCCGTACCTGGAGCGCTTCTTCAACGGCGAGCAGGGCCTCGAACAGCAGATCGAGCGCCGCCTCGGTGAGATCGACCCGCGCGAGGTGTCCGAGTTGAAGCACAAGACGTGGGACCCGTTCGTGATTCGCGTCGGCCGCTACGGGCCGTACGTGGAAGACACGCGGACCAACGAGACCAAGTCCATCCCCCCGGAGTGGGCGCCCGCCGATGTCACGCACGACATGCTGGACGAACTCGCGGGCAAAGACTCCGGCGACCGTGTCCTGGGCATCCACCCCGAACAGGAGGTGCCCGTGCTCCTCAAAATCGGCCCGTACGGCCCGTACGTACAGCTCGGCGACGACGAGGAGGGCGGCGCGAAGCCCAAGCGGATGTCGCTTCCCAAGGGCACCGAGGCGGACGATGTGGACCTCGGCCTTGGGGTGCAACTGCTCGGCCTCCCGCGGCTCCTCGGTCACCACCCCGAGACGGGCGACGAGATCCGCGCGAGCATCGGTCGCTACGGCCCGTACGTGCAGCAGAAGCGGACCTTCGCGAGCCTCAAGCCACAGGAGGGCGACGACGTACTGACGGTGGAACTGGACCGCGCGCTGGAACTGATCGCGGAGAAGGCGCAGAAGAACAAGCCGCTCCGCGTCCTCGGCGAGCACCCCGAGACCGGCGATCCCATCGAGGTGCGCAGCGGTCGCTACGGGCCGTACGTCAAGCACCAGAAAACCAACGCGACGCTTCCCAAGACCCTCGATCCGATGGAGGTCACGCTGGAACGGGCCGTGGAACTCATCGACGCGAAGGCAGCCTCGAAGGGGAAGCGGAAGCCTCGGCGGAAGAAGGCGTCCTGACAGGGAAACGAGAACGGCGTACGGGCGCGGCTGTTGGCGAGCGAGCGCCTGCAAGCACCCGTACGCCGTACGAAGCACGCAATACTGTCCGCCTCGGTGGCTCCGGGAGGGCACGGTCAGCCGCCCGGTCACCGTAGTGCGGTAGGGGGTGGCGGTGTGTTCACCCCGCTGACGGGTCGTTTTTCGCCTCGAGTCCGCGCAGTCGGAGGCGTCGGGAGCGCTCCCGAGGCATTCGGAGAGCGCTGAGGGACCTAGTTTGCATGTTCGTGCATTCGCGCCCTCATGAGTACGCCTGACCGCCTCCGCGATCTCCTCGCCCGTCGCATCCTCGTCCTGGATGGCGCGATGGGGACCATGATTCAGCGCCACCGCTTCACCGAGGCGGACTACCGAGGCGAGCGCTTCGCCGACTGGCCGCAGCCTGTCGCGGGGAACAACGACCTCCTCGTCCTGACGCAGCCGGAGGTCATCCGGTCCATCCACGGCGCCTACTTCGAGGCGGGGGCCGACTTCGCGAGCACAGACACGTTCAACGCGCAGGCCATCTCGCAGGAGGACTACGGGATGCAGAGCCTCGTATACGAGATCAACGTCGCGGCCGCGCAACTCGCGAAGGCCTCCGCCGAGGCGGCGAGCACGGACGACTGGCCTCGGTTCGCGCTCGGCAGCGTCGGGCCGATGAACCGGACGCTCTCGCTCTCACCGGACGTGGAGGACCCCGGCTTCCGGGCCGTCACCTTCGATCAGGTCAAGGACGCCTACCGCGAGCAGATCCGGGGGTTGATCGACGGTGGGGTGGATGTGATCCTGCTGGAGACCATCTTCGACACGCTCAACGCGAAGGCGGCGGTCGCGGCGCTGCGGGAACACGAGCGCGAGACGGGCAGCATTCCGCCCATCATCGTGTCCGGGACCGTCGTGGACCAGAGTGGGCGGACGCTCGTGGGGCAGACCGTGGAGGCGTTCTGGATCAGCCTCGCGCACACCCCGAACCTCCTCGCGTTCGGGCTCAACTGTGCGCTGGGCAGCGAGCAGATGCGCCCGTTCGTGGAGGAGCTGTCCGGCATCGCCACCGTCCCGACGAGCCTCTACCCGAACGCGGGCCTGCCCAACGAACTCGGTGGCTACGACGAGACGCCCGAGCACATGGCCGGGCTCCTCGGGGAGTTCGCCGAGGCGGGCTGGCTCAACGTCGTGGGCGGGTGCTGCGGGAGCACGCCCGAGCACGTCGCCGCCATCGCCGAGGCGGTGAAGGGACTCCCGCCTCGGTCCGTGCCGGAGACGCCCCAGACGCTCCGTCTCGCGGGGCTCGAAGGACTCACGTTCCGGTCGGATCTCCGGTTCGTCAACATCGGCGAGCGGACCAACGTGACGGGCTCGCGGCGGTTCGCGCGGCTCATCAAGGACGGCGAGACCGAGGAGGCGCTGAGCGTCGCGCGGCAGCAGGTGGAGGCGGGCGCGCAGTTGATCGATGTGAACATGGACGAGGGCCTGCTGGACTCCGCGAAGGAGATGGAGCGGTTCCTCCTCCTCGCCATGTCCGAGCCCGACATCGCGCGGGTGCCGGTCGTGGTGGACTCCTCCAAGTGGGAGGTCATCGAGGCGGGCCTCAAGTGCGTGCCGGGCAAGGCGGTCGTCAACTCGATCTCGCTCAAGGAGGGCGAGGATGCCTTCCGCGAGCAGGCGACGCGCGCACGGGACTATGGCGCGGCGGTCATCGTGATGGCGTTCGACGAGGACGGTCAGGCGGACACGCTGGAGCGCCGCAAGGAGATCTGCTCGCGCGCGTATCGGATCCTCACCGAGGAGGTCGGGATGCCGCCGGAGGACATCATCTTTGACCCCAACGTGTTCGCCGTCGCGACGGGCCTCGAAGAACACCGTCGCTACGCCATCGACTTCATCGAGTCGACGCGCTGGATCAAGGAAACCCTGCCGTACGCACGGGTCTCTGGGGGCGTCAGCAACCTCAGCTTCTCGTTCCGGGGCAACGACCACGTCCGCGAGGCGATGCACGCGCTCTTCCTGACGCACGCCATCGAGGCGGGGATGGACATGGGCATCGTCAACGCGGGGCAGCTCGCGGTTACGAGCGAGATCGAGCCCGAGCTTCGCGAGGCGGTGGAGGACGTGCTCTTCGACCGCCGGGATGACGCCACGGAGCGGCTCGTCGCGCTGGCCGACACCCTTCGCGACAGCGGAACCAAGAAGGAGGCCGCGAGCGAGGTCTGGCGGGAGGAGCCCGTCGCGGAACGCCTCGCGCACGCGCTCATCCACGGCATCACGGAGCACATCGACGCCGACACCGAGGAGGCACGTGCCGCCGCCTCGCGTCCGCTGGATGTGATCGAGGGACCGCTCATGGACGGCATGAACCGCGTGGGCGATCTCTTCGGCTCGGGCCAGATGTTCCTCCCGCAGGTGGTCAAGTCCGCCCGCGTGATGAAGAAGGCGGTCGCGTACCTCACGCCGTTCATCGAGGCGGAGAAGGCCGAGGCGGAAGAGCAGACCACGATTCTGATGGCGACCGTCAAGGGCGACGTGCACGACATCGGCAAGAACATCGTCGGGGTGGTGCTCGGCTGCAACGGCTACCGCGTGGAGGACCTCGGCGTGATGGTGCCCGCGCAGACCATCCTGGACAAAGCCCGTGAGGTGAAGGCGGACGTGATCGGGCTGAGTGGCCTCATCACGCCCAGCCTGGACGAGATGGTGGGCGTCGCGCGCGAAATGGAGCGGCAGGGCATCCAGACGCCGTTGCTCATCGGCGGCGCGACGACCTCCAAACTCCACACCGCGCTCAAGGTGGCCCCGGAGCGCTCCGGCCCGACGATCCACGTCCTCGACGCGAGCAAGAGCGTGCCCGCCGTCGCCGCACTCGTCGGCGAGGGGCGTGAGGCGTTCATCGCGCAGACCGAGGCGGAGTACGAGCAGGTGCGCGAGGCCCACGCCAGTCGCCAGCGTCGGCAGGAGATCCTGCCGCTGGAGGTCGCGCGAGAGAACCGCCAGCGCCTCACATGGGAGTCCGTCGTGACGCCTCGCGAGACGGGCACCCTGGAGATCGACCCGCCCCGCCTCGGTGACCTCCGGGAGGTGATCGACTGGGGCCCGTTCTTCATCACGTGGCAGATGAAAGCCTCGGACGTGGACGACCCGGTCAAGGGAGAGGCCGCCCGCGCCCTTCGCGCCGACGCCGAGGCGCTGCTGGACGAGATCGAACGCGACGATCTGTTCGAGGTGCGCGTCGCGGCGGGGATCTTCCCGGCCAACGCCGAGGGCGATGACGTCCACGTCTACGCCTCGGCGGACCGCGACGCCGTCCGTGCCTCTTTCCACACGCTCCGGCAGCAGACGAAGAAGACACGCGGCAAGCCCAATCGTGCGCTCTCTGATTTTGTCGCGCCGTCCACCGAGGCGGAGGACTGGCTCGGGGCGTTCGTGGTGACGGTCCATGGGGCCGAGGCGGTCGCCACCGCAGCCCGAGCCGTCCACGACGACTACCGCGCCATCCTCGTGCAGGCCCTCGCCGACCGGTTCGCGGAGGCCGCCGCCGAGTGGCTCCATCGCGAGGTCCGCACGCGCCACTGGGGCTACGCGCCCGATGAGGCGCTCCCCAACGCGGAACTCATCCGCGAGCGATACCGAGGTATCCGTCCAGCGCCCGGCTACCCCGCTCAGCCCGATCACACCGAGAAGTTGGCCCTCTTCGACCTCATCGAGGCGGAGGAGCGGACCGGCGTCGGTCTGACGGAGCACCTCGCGATGACGCCGCCCGCGAGTGTGTGTGGGCTCTACTTCGCACACCCCGAGGCGAGCTACTTCAACGTCGGCCCCCTCGGTGAGGATCAGGTCGCGAACTATGCCGAGCGGAAAGCGATGCCGCTCGCCTCGGTGGAGCGCTGGCTGGGGCCGAGCCTCGGGTACGTGCCTGCACCCAGTGGCGACGGCGCCGTTCGCGTTCCCGATCCCGCGCCTGTCGAGGCGAGCTAAACCTGCCTGTGGATCGGGCGATACCTCCCGCCCGATCCCTGGCTCATGCGCGCCCTCCTCCTCGCGGCACTTCTCGGCGTCCTCACGCTCACGGTCCACCTTCTCGTGGGCGGGCATGGGCATGCCGAGGTGCCAACGACCGGCGCGCCGGTCGTTGTGGCAGCGGGAAGCTCGGAGGCTCCTGGAGGGACGCAACTCGAGAATCCGGTCATCACCATCATCGACGTGAACACGTACGAGGTGACCGGCCGGACTGCGGCGGAGGTGCTCGCCTCGCTGCAGGCCCGCGGGCCTCGCTCGGGAGAACGAATCTTCTTCGGACTCACCGAGACCGAAATGGCGTTTCGCTACTGGAAGACGCCCGCAGACGGGGAATGCCGCTTGGAGCGGATTCGGATCGACCTGCGCGTGGTCGTGACGATTCCAGAGTGGCGCGCGCCCGGTGAGGCCCCCTATCGACTGAAGCGCGACTGGAGTCGGTTTGAGACCGCTCTGCGCCGTCATGAGGACCAGCACCGGGAGATTGCCGAGGTGGGAGCCCGCGAGGTGTACCGCGCGCTCCACGCTCTTCGCACGCCTTCGTGCACCACCATCGACGCGACGGCTCGCGAGGTGGCCAACCGGCTGCGCGAAGCGAACGAACAGCGACAAGCCGCCTTCGACCGGCGCACCGGCCATGGCCGAACGCAGGGGGCGGTCTGGCCGCAATCCACCCTCGGTTGACCACCCGATTTCCAGGCCGGGTGCACCGGCCGCTGCTTGTCACCGCCCACGAAGGACCTTTGCGGCCTCCCAAGTGTTTCCCAAAGAGAAAAAGATCCACGATGGGGTGCATCCTTTAGCCGGTCTGCCCTATCCTACAGATCCCCACCTCTATCTCCGAACGCCCTACCCAGACGCAACTCGCCATGCGCTCCTTGCTCCGTTCCACTGCGCTGGCAGCCGCGCTCCTCATCGCGCCCGCTGTCCTCGCCCAGAGCCTCGCTCCTCAGGTCTTTCCCAATCCTGTCTCCTCTGACCAAGACGTGACCGTTCGGGTCACGGACGCCCACTCGGCGACGGTCGAGGTGATCGATGTGCTCGGGCGGCGCATGAGCACCGATGCCGAGTTCGCGGCTGGGACGTATCTCGTCCGTGTCGTCTACGACGATGGCCGTGCGCTGGAGCCGGTCCCCGTCACCGTGGCAACGCGCGGTCGCATCGGGTTCCGCCTCGAGGAGGCCTCCCGCGTTGCGACGTGGGGAGACGTGCCGCTCTCGACCGGGGCGACCACCGAGCGGGCAGGTCCTCAGTGCGACCCCAACCTCGTCTTCGGCGGGTTCAACTTTGAGGCGATGGTCGGTTCCCTCATGCTTCGGCCGGACTTGACGCCGCAGTCGCTCCGCGTCCGCCCGGACGGTCCGGAGAACATCGCGGACTTCATGACCTGCTTCGGTCAGGTGCAGGGCGCAGCCTTCCGGTACGTCGCCGGTGAGGATCCCGGCAACCGGCCGCTTCGGATCCTCTCGCCGCGCGTGGTGGGCAACACCTCGGTGACCTACAACGCCGAAGGCCGGATCGATGGGGCACCGTTCACGGCCGCCTATGGCTGGAACGAGGTCTTCGTGGGCAGCACCCCGGCGATTCAGTTCGACCTGGACTCTCCGTTCTTCCCGGGCCTCGGGCTCTTCGAACTCATCGTGATGGATGACGAGGTGCCGGTCCACCGGATGATCTACGACGGCGACGAGGGTCTCTTCGTGACCTCCAACGGGTCGGAGGGCCGGATCAACCTCCTCCGCTCCATCCTGCTCTCCAGCATCGTGGACGGCTTCGATGTGGCGGGCGGCACGAAGCCTGGCGACGTGTCCTTCGTGTTCGAGTTCGAGAGTGGCGACGCGCGGACGATCAACGTCCACGCCGGAGCGGGCCAGCCGATCGTGGGCGTCGGTGACGCCATCCACATCACGCCGAAGTTCGCCTTCGACAACCCGTACATCGCCTACATCAACAAGGTCGGGACGCGTACCGAGGGCATGAACCGCTACGGCCTCCGCTCGACGCGCGCCGCTGCCGGTGGCCGCCCGAACGATCCGCAGACGGACGCCCAGTTCTTCGCAGCAGGCGATGGGTTCATCACGAACCAACTCAACAAGCCGACCTCGGCGCTCAAGCCGCGCCTGACGGTGGACGGCTCGCCGTTCGGCATGCCGGATGCGTACACGCTCCAGATCGGCCGTGAGATCTCCAGCCTGGAAGAGGCTCCCTCGGATGGCCTCGCGGTTCGTCACACGACGGACCCGGGCGGTGTGGTCCTGACCGACGAAGGTGACTACTACCAGATCGAGGCACTGATTCGCGACCAGACCACGGCGACCGGTGAGACGGTGGTGGTCCGCTTCGACAAGGTCGCCGATGGGAGCAGCCCCATCAATGTCACCGTGACGAGCGTGAACGGCACGTTCTCCTCGTTCGAGTGGGTCGTCGATGTCGGCAACGACGGGTCGGTGGAGATCCGCCAGACCTTTCCTGTCGGCACCTTCCAGATCGGCCCCGACACGGCGTTCGACATCCTGGGCGCTGGCGCAACAGACCTCGACAACCTGCTTGGTGACCGAGGCTCCACGCAGGACTTCTTCATCGGGGTCGAAGCAAACGGGGCCCTCCTGGGGATCTACCCGGACTTCTCCACGCCGAACGCGGACATCAACATCCGCTCCCTGGAGATTGATGCCAACCAGCCCTGGGACGTGTTCGCCTTCCAGGAAGTGGACGAAGGTGGCACGGTCTCGCCGCTCGCGCTGACCCTCTTCGGCCAGATCGACCTGACCCGCCAGGCGGCCAGCCGCCCGTAGCGGAACGCAGCCGACTAACAGATTCGGGGCGCCTTCCCAGCGGAGGGCGCCCCGTTCGTTTTGGGAGGACGGTTTCCGCCTCGGTACCGAGGTGGGGTGGGCCTACTCGAAGCGAGAGAAGTCCGCCGGGCGCTTCTCCATGAAGGCAGTGAAGGCCTCCTGAGCCTCCTCACTCGTGAGGCGTGTTACGAAGAGGGCGGCCTCCTCGCGCATCGTCTCCAGCACCCGCTCGCGGAGCGGTGCCCGAAGGAGCGCCTTGGACTGACGGATGGCCTCGGGCGGCTTGGCGGCCAGCGACTGAGCGGTCTCCATCGCGAGGGCGACGGGATCCTCCGAGACGGCGTTGACGAGCCCGATCTCGCGTGCGGTCTCGGCGTCGAACGTCTCGCCGAGCAGCAGCAACTCCGCGGCTCGCGCGCTGCCCGCAAGCTGAGGAAGCAGCAGGGACGATCCCGCCTCGGGGACGAGCCCGAGGTCCGTGAAGGGCATCTTAAAGCGGGCAGAGGGGGCAGCGTACGCGAGGTCGCAGTGGAGCAGCAGCGTTGTCCCGATCCCGATGGCGACCCCCTCCACGGCGGCGATCAGCGGCTTCGGAAACGAGACGGTCGCATGCAAGAACCGAAAGACGGGGCTGGTCTCGTCGCGCGGCGGGTCCGTCATGAAGTCGAACAGGTCGTTGCCTGCCGTGAACGTGCCGCCCTCACCCGAGAGGACGACGGCCCGGGTCTGGGGCGCCTCTGCTGCCTCGGTGAGGGCTTCAGCGAGCGTGGTGTACATCGCGCGGGTGAGCGCGTTCTTCTTCTCAGGGCGAGCGAGCGTGAGGCGGAGCACGCGACCGTCGCGCTCGGAACGAATGGAGTCAGACATGGGGGGTGGGAGAACGTGCGCGAAGCTACCGAGGCGGTCGGCGGCGAGCGATGGGTTGACCGCCTGCGCGAACGGCGAGTCCTGTGGAGTGTCCACGATCTCGCACACTCTGAGGGTCTCGAACGCTCTGCCGGGGCTGTGGCCGTGTCTGGCCCGCCGGTTGCCCGAGGTGGAGCAAAGCCGTTCGTTACCCCGATCCCGGGCGCGGCGGCTCTCCGAGCAGAACACTCACCACGCGGCCCTGCCGCACAGCCCTTCCTTCTCATGCGTACCGCGACCCTCCTCGCACTGGCCGCGATTCTGCCGCTCGCCGCTTGCGACACCTACTACGACGACGACGATGACACCTTCGTCCGCGTGATCGACTTCGAACTCGACGTGGACGGGTACGACGTAAGCGGGGACGGTCTCACCGCGTCGTACGACCTCGATGACATCCAGAGCCGCGCCGATCAGGACGATGTCGCCGATGCGCTCCGCCTCGCCGGCGATGGCGCCCTCGTGCTGCTCTATGCCGACAACCAGTTGATCCTGGATGTCGAGACCACGGGCCAGACCTACACGGCGCTCCCCGTGACCAAAGGCTTCGAGGCAGTCGATGAAGATGGTCTGCCGTTCGTGGACTACACCGTCACCTTCACCTACGCCTTCGACAACCAGGACCTCTACATCGATGTCCTCTCCTCGGCTGAACTGGACTTCGACGTTCTCTTCGGCGACGTGCTGGGCGTCGGAAACGAGATCGAGTTCCGCCTCGTGACGCTGGAGGCCGATGTCGTGTTCTCGAAGCAGTCCGAGGTTGCGAAGACGGGCCGCGCGCTCGACTTCCGTAACTACGAGGAGGTCAAGACCGTATTCGGCCTCCCGGACTGATTCGCGCCCGCCCCGTGCGGACCTTCTGCGATCCGTCTGTGGACCCGGGCCGCTCTCTGTAGGGGGGAGCGGCCCGCTTGCGTCTGGGAGGAGCAGGGGACCGGTCCCGTTCCGGCTGTTCGCCTCGGTGCTGAAAGTAGAGAGGCAAAAGGCGTTGTCCGCCTCGGTGCTGAGGCACAGACGGCGGGGCGAGTAGGCGTGGTGCGACCCGCCCCTACGCGATTGTGCTCGGATCCAGAGGCACGAGGTGAGCCCGGGGGCGTGTTTCCCGGAACCCGAAACCCAAACGGAACGCCGTCCCTCGTTCCTCGTGCCAGACCCATACGCTCCCGCACCCCCATGCGCATCCGATACGGCCCCTGGGACGAGCATCGCCACGGCGATCAGCGCCCAGCCTTCGATAAGCTCTTCGATCTCTTTCAGCAGCTTCTCTTCCACACCGGAGGCGACGCCGACGAGGCTCTCCGGTGGCTCACCGCGCTGGACGAGAAGTACGATCTCACCGACGACGAGTATGGCCTCGGTGATTTCATCGAGGAACTCAAGAATCGGGGCTACATCGACCGAGACGAGGAGACGGGCGAGGTCGTCATGACGGCCAAGTCCGAGCGGAGCCTGCGGGAGCGGTCACTGGAGGAGATCTTCTCCCAGCTCAAAAAGGGCGGTCGAGGTAACCACAAGACGCCGTTCTCCGGTGCAGGGGACGAGCGCCAGCCCGAGACGCGCCCCTTCGCCTTCGGCGATGACGTGTCGAATCTGGACATCACCGGCACGCTCTCCAACGCCTTCCGCAGCGGCGCCGGGCTCGGACAGGACTTCCGCGTGAGCGAGGACGATCTGCAGGTCTTCGAGACGGATCACCACGCGAGCATGGCGACGGTGCTGATGATCGACCTCAGCCACTCGATGGTGCTCTACGGCGAGGACCGCATCACGCCTGCGCGAAAGACGGCCCTGGCCCTCGCACAGCTCATCACCACGCGGTATCCCAAGGACACGCTGGACATCGTCGCGTTCGGCAACGACGCCTGGGAGGTGGAGATCAAGGACCTCCCGTATCTCAACGTGGGCCCGTTTCACACGAACACGCGGGCCGGGCTCCAGCGCGCGCGTGACATCCTCCGCCGCCGGAAAAACCGCAACAAGCAGATCTTCATGATCACCGACGGGAAGCCGTCGTGCCACTTTGAGAACGGCCGGATGTACCGCAACGCCTACGGCCTGGACCGGCGGATCGTGAACAAGGTCCTCGATGAGGGGGCCGTCTGCCGTCGAGAGGGCATCCCCATCACGACGTTCATGATCGCCCGAGACCCGTACCTCCAGGGCTTCGTGCGGGAACTGACCGAGGTGAACCAAGGCCGCGCCTACTACGCCGGGCTGGATGAACTGGGCGGTTTTCTGTTCGAGGACTACGTGCGCAACCGCCGCAAGAAGGTGCGCTAGCAGGGGAGGAGGCCAGCAGCAGACCATCGCGTTCCCGTTCCGCCTCGGTGCTTCCATCGGTGTACCGAGGCGGACGCGGCTGGTGCGTGTGGAGGGAAAAGGGAGGAGCCCGTTGCCGTGGAACCCGATCTTGCCGCGATGCTGTGGGCTGAGAGCCCCACTGGCTGCTCGCTCGTACCCGCAGGCCCCATGATCCTCGTCGCCGCGTTCTACCGCTTCGCCTCACTCCCGGATGTCGCCGACCTCCGTGAGCCTCTTCTCCGCCTCGGTCGTGACCGAGGCGTGATGGGCACCATCCTCCTGGCGAACGAGGGTGTCAACGGCACCATCGCAGGAGAGGAAGCCGACGTGCGTGCCGTTCTCGCACACCTCCGCTCCAACGATCGATTGGCGGCGCTGGAGCACAAGGAGTCGTGGGCAGAGACGCAGCCGTTTCGGCGGTTCAAGGTGCGGCTCAAGCGCGAGATCGTGACGATGGGCGTGCCGGACCTCGACCCGACCGAGGCGGTCGGGACGTACGTGCCGCCCGAGGACTGGAATGCCCTCATCGCGCGAGACGACGTGATGTTGATCGACGCGAGGAACGACTACGAGGTCGCCATCGGCACGTTCGAGGGCGCGGTGGATCCACAGACGGCCTCCTTCCGCGACCTCCCCGCGTGGCTGGACGAGCAGGAGGCGCTCGCAGACAAGCCGCCCGTCGCAATGTTCTGCACGGGCGGCATCCGCTGCGAGAAGTCCACGGCGCTGCTTCGCGCACGGGGCTTCGAGGAGGTCTACCACCTGCAGGGCGGCATCCTGACCTACCTCGAAGAGGTGCCCGAGGCGGAAAGCACCTGGCGCGGCGAATGCTTCGTGTTCGACGAACGCGTGAGCGTGACGCACGGCCTCGCGAGGGGGCGCTACTCCATGTGCCGGGCCTGCGGTGATCCCGTCGCGCCGGAGGACATGACCCACGCGCACTACGAGCGTGGCGTGAGTTGCCCTCGCTGCTATCCCCGCTATTCCGACGCCGACCGTGCACGCTTCCGCGAGCGCCAGCGTCAGTTCGACGCGGCTGCGGCCTGATGGTCTCCGCCTCGGTGCCTCCGCGAAGGCACCGAGGCGGGAGGGCTCACGAGTCGGAGTCGGTCGTCGTCATGCCGTAGAGCTGGCCGACCTGCACGCCGTACGCCTGGGCCTCCTCGTTCTTGGGCAGCGGCAGCAGGCGCGTGTCGTAGGTGAGCGCGGGCGCGAAGTTGGCGATGGCGACCGTCCCGCCGTCCGTGTTCATGCCGAACATCCGGCGCACGTCGTTCATCACGCTGACCTCCGCCTGCACGTTGCCGGAGTTGACGCCCTGGAGCGGGAGCAGCACGACGGGGATGTCCGGGTTGAACGCCACGTTGCCGCTCATGTCGGCGTCGTAGTCGTCCTCCACGTCCTCCAGGCTGAGCACGCGGTAGATCGGGTTGGTGCCGAACTTGCCCGCGATGACGGCCGCACCGGGCTCGCCGTCTCCGTAGAGGGCGCCGTTGCCGAAGAAGAGGTTGTCGCGGATGGCGATGTCGTCGGGCATCCGGTCCAGCGGCCAGTCGTGCTGGAAGACGCCGCCGGAGTTGTAGGCGAAGAGGTTGCGCTCGAAGACCAACTCGCGGAAGCTGTCGCGGTGGTAGAGCTCGATGGTGCCGACGTTGGAGGAGGTCGCGTCCGGGTTGTACGGCCAGTTGAGGATGAACGAGTTGTGGCGCATCACGAGACGCCCGCCTCGCGCAGTGGTGCGGCGCGGGTAGATCTTGGTCTCCAACGCCATCAGGTTGTTCAGGAAGAAGTTGTTGATGAGGTGGACCTCGGCGCGATCCGAGGCCGGGTTCCACGTCAGGTTGATCGCGCGGCGGTCGCCGTTGAGGAAGACGTTGTCCGCGAAGACGACGCGCTCGGTCGTCATCCGGCCGAGGGTCAGGATGGTCTCGTGGCGGCTCTCGCCCTTGAGCAGGCTGTTGGTGCGTTGGTCGTACTTGTTGGAGGGCGCCGCATCCAGCACGAGGCCGCTCACGACCAACTCACGGAGCGTGGAGCGCGGCTCGAACTGCAGGATGGCGCCATCGCGCCCGTAGATGGTCTGGAGGCGAACCGTGAGGCCGAACGGCTGCCGACCGTTGAACTGGTCGTTGTAGCCGCCCATGATCTGGAGCGTCGCGCGGTCGTTGTCCATCACGGGCACCTTCCAGACGCCCGTGCCGAACTGCCCGTCGTACACGCCGGAGGCGACGAGCACCATGACGGTCCGCTCCCCGCCTTCGTTGATGAGTTCGGCGGCTTTGGTGAGCCCGCGCCAGAGCTTCCGCTCCGCGAAGACGCTGGATTCGTTCGCGTTGGACTCGGCGAACTCGTAGGCGGGTGTCCCGCGCGGCGCCACGAGCACGGCGTACGTGTTCGCATCGGCGTGAGCCTGTTCGAGAGCGGCAGCGTGGAACGTGCCGATGTCGGTCGCGCCGACGGGCGCGGCGAGCAGGAGCAAGAGGAGGGCAAGGAGCGTGCGCATAACGACGGTAGGGAGGTCTGCCCCTTCATACGCCATCTCGTGACTGGCGGGACCATGCCCGCCTCGGTACCGAGGCGGGCGCGATCTTCCGGCTCCCGTCCGTGCCGCGCGTGTCCGTCCGTCCCAAGAAGAGCCTCGGCCAGCACTTCCTCGCCGATCCCGAGGCGGTCCGCCGGATCGTCGCCGCGGTGCAGGCGCCGAGCGGAGCGCCGGTCGTGGAGATCGGCCCCGGCGAGGGCGCGCTGACGGGTGCGTTGATGGCGCGATACCCGCACCTCGTGGCGCTGGAGGTGGACCGCGAGGCCATCGCGCACCTGCGCCGCCGCTTCCCGGCGCTGGACGTGCGCGAGCAGGATGTGCTCACCGCCGACTGGTCCCGCCTCGATACCGAGGCGGGAGGGTCCAGCCCCAAGTCCGCAGCCCCCAACTCCCGACTCCATGTCGTGGGCAACCTGCCGTACTACATCACCTCGCCCATCGTCTTCGCGCTGCTGGACGCGCGGGCGCACCTCGCGCGAGCCGTGGTCATGGTGCAGAAGGAGGTCGCGGAGCGGATGGTGGCGCCGCATGGCAGCAAGACGTACGGGACGCTCTCGGTTTACCTCGGCCTCTACGCCCGCGCGCAGTTGCTCTTCGATGTGGGTCCCGAAGCGTTCCGTCCGCCGCCAAAGGTGGAGAGCGCCGTCGTCGCGATTGAGTTCTCGGGTGTGGCGGAGCCGGAGGTAGCTTTCAGTGCCCTTCAGCGCGTCGTCCGCGCGGCGTTCGGCCAGCGCCGCAAGATGCTCCGCAACAGCCTCAAGCCGCTGGTGTCGGAGACCCGCCGCGAGATCCCCGAGTGGGCCGCCACGCTCCGCCCCGAGCAGGTGGCCCCGAGGGACTTCGTGCGCCTCGCGCACCACTTCCTCTCTCCCGCGACGTGACCGAGCCTGCCGTCCAGCCTGCCCCCGCGCCGATTGAGGTGGACGAAGACCTCGTCCGCGATGTGGGCGCGCTCGTGGAGGGCGACCAGCGCGGGATGGTGCTCAACCTCATCGCGGACCTCCGTCCGGCAGACGTGGCACGCATTGTGGCGCACCTGCCGCGAGGCGACGCCCGGCGGCTCTTCGAGTGGATCCCGCAAGAGATCTCTGCCGATGTGCTCCCGGAACTGGAGAGCGCCATTCGTGGGGACCTGCTGGACGATCTCTCGGCCCCCGAGATCGTTGACCTGCTGGACCGGTTGGAAACCGACGACCAGGCCGACGTCCTCGGCGACCTCGCGGAGACGGACGCGGAAACGGTCCAGGAGGTGTTGCCGCAGTTGGAGGACGCACTCGATGTCCGCCAACTCCTCACCTACGACGAGGAGACGGCGGGCGGCCTCATGTCCACGGATTACGTGGCCGTCCGCGAGGCGGCGACGGTCGCCGAAGCCACCGAGGAGGTCCGGCGCTGTGCCGAGACCATCGACCCGGTCTACGTCGTCTATGCCGTGGATGGCTCCGGCGTCCTCACGGGTGTGGTGCCGCTCAAGCGATTGCTGCTGTCGCCCGCCCACGCTCGGATCGAGGAGATGGCCAACGCGGACTTTGTCACGGTGGAGCCGGACGAGGACCAGGAGGAAGTCGCGCGAATCATGGAGCGATACGACCTCGTCGCGCTGCCGGTCGTTACGTCCAAGGGACGCCTGCTCGGCCGCATCACCATCGACGACGTGGTGGACGTGATCCGCGACGAGGCGGAAGAAGACCTCCAGCGCGCGGTCGGGATCACGGGGGAAGAAGAGTTCTCCTCCAGCATCCTGGCCGTCTCGAGAGGTCGCCTCGTGTGGCTCCTGCTCGGGCTCGTGGGCGCGTACGTGTCCGGGCTCGTGATCGTG
>JBCCPW010000013.1:0-18327 GCA_039024735.1 Bacteroidota bacterium | reverse complement strand
GCCCGTCAGCTCGTGACGCACGGTCACGTGATGGTCAACGACCGCGTGAGCGCCATCCCGAGTCACATGCTCCGGCCCGGCGACATCGTCGAGATCCGGCCGAAGTCCAAGAACCTTGAGGTCATCCGGGACTCCGCCGAGCGCAACCGCCGCTCGTTCCCGTTCCTCGAAGTGGACCGCGAAAAGCTCGTCGGCAAGTTCCTGGACTACCCGGAGCGCGAGGACATCCCGGAGAACATCCGGGAGCAGCTCATCGTCGAGCTCTACAGCAAGTAATCCGCCCGCCGCTGGCTCCGCCTCGGGCGTCTCGCGAGCATCCTCACCGGAGTCTCGTGAACCCCACCGAGGCGGACGGAGTCAGCGGCCCGCCATCACAACCCAGACACACTTCAGCATGGTTACGATCCAGCTTCAGATGCCCGATGGCGTCCAGGTCGAGGAGATGAGCGACACGTACGGGCGGTTCGTCGTCCAGCCGCTCGAGCGCGGCTACGGGCTCACCATCGGCAACGCCTTCCGGCGCGTGCTGCTCTCCAGCCTCGGCGGCACCGCCATCACCGGGCTCAAAATCGACGGCGTCCAGCACGAGTTCTCCACGATCCCCGGCGTGACCGAGGACGTGAGCGACATCATCCTCAACCTCAAGGGCGTCCGCTTCAAGGCAGACGAAGAGGACGAGGGCTCCGTCTCGCTCCAACTCGAAGGCCCCGGCGAGTGGACCGCCAAGGACATCGCCGACGCCACGGCCGACTTCGAGGTCCTCAACCCGGACCACGTCATCGCGCAGCTTGCTGAGGACGCCGACGTTCGCGTCGACCTCCGCATCGGCCAGGGGCGAGGCTACATCCCGGCCGAGGAGAACAAGCGCGCCGACGACCCCATCGGGGTCATCGCCGTGGACTCCATCTTCACGCCCATCCTCAACGTCAAGTACGATGTCTCGCCGACCCGCGTCGGGCAGAGGATCGACTACGAGCGGCTGACGATGGAGATCGAGACGGACGGGTCCATCACCCCCGAGGACGCCCTCACGCAGGCCGCCGCCATCCTCCGCGACCACATCGGCCTCTTCGTTGAGGTGGACACGGAGCCCGAGCAGGCGGAGGAGACCACTGAGGTGGACGCCGAGGTCCAGCGCGTCCGCGCCATCCTCGGTCAGTCCGTGGACGATCTCGACCTCTCGGTCCGTGCGCAGAACTGCCTCCGCGCCGCCTCCATCAAGACCATCGGTGACCTCGTGGGCCGGGAGGAGAGCGAGATGCTCAAGTTCCGCAACTTCGGCCGCAAGAGCCTCCAGGAGCTCGTCCAGGTGCTTGAGGAGCGGAATCTCCGCTTCGGCATGGACGTGGACCGCTACATGGAACAGCCCGCCTAAGTCAGGTACAGGGTGTAGGGGTACCGCCGCCTGCGGCGGGGTCCCTCGCACCCGGTGCCTCGTACCCTGAATTGATATGCGACACGCGAACAAGAAAAAGCGGATCGGGCGGAGCGCGAGCCACCGAAAGGCAACGCTCCAGGCGCTCTCGACCGCCCTCATCCGTCACAAGCGGATCGAGACCACCCTCGCAAAGGCCAGGGCTCTGCGTCCCTTCGTGGAGCCCATCCTCAACCGCGCCAAGGACGACTCGACGGCCAGCCGCCGTCAGGCGTTCCGCCGTCTCCAGGACAAGGAGGCCGTCAAGACGCTCTTCTCCGATGTGGCGGACGCCATTGGCGACCGTCCAGGTGGCTACACGCGCATCGTGAAGCTCGGCCAGCGCGCCGGTGACGCCGCCGAGATGGCCGTCATCGAGTTGGTAGACTTCAACGATGTCAAGCCCGAGGGCTCCTCGGGTCCGAAGCGCAAGACGCGCCGCTCGCGCCGCCGCTCCGGTGGATCGCAGGCTGCTCCGGCCGCTGCTCCTCTCCAGGCCGCTCCGGCCGAGGAGCCGGAGGCCGAGGCCCCGGAAACCACCGAGGCGGAGGCGACTCCCGAGCCCGAGACGCTAGACGCGGAGGCTCTCACCGAGGAGGCACCCGCCGAGGACGCCCCTGCTGCCGAGGCTCCCGCCTCGGAGGCCACCGAGGCGGACGACCTCACGAAGATCTGGGGCATCGGTCCGGTCTTCGCCGAGGCGCTGACTGCGGGTGGCATCGGCACCTTCTCCGCTCTGGCGGAGGCCGACATCGAGACGCTCCGTGGCATCATCGACACGGACACCAAGAAGTCGGCCGATTCGGTCAACGAGGAGACGTGGGCCGCTCAGGCCCGCCTCGCCGCAGACGGCGACTGGGACGGTCTCCAGGCCTTCATCGACGAACAGAAGGCCGAGGGCGGAAGCTCCAGCGCACCCGCCGAGGGGACTGAGGCGTAAGCCTCCGGTTCTCGTTCCCACGTACGCGCGCCCTGCTCGGTTCTCTCCGGGCAGGGCGCCGGTGGTAGCACGCCCCGCCGCGGTACCGAGGCGGACGCGTCAGCCCGCGCCGAGCCGTGCGAGCACGTCGGCGGCGAGACGCTCCACCCGCCGCCGGTTGACGCCGAGATCGTTCCGGCCGAGGCGGCTTGCGCTCCGCAGGTGGAGCACCGAGTGGCCGTCGGCGCCCTCGGTGACCTCCAGCGCGAGGTCATCGGTGAAGAGACCCATTTTGTAGGCCGCACGAAGGCCGCCCGCTGTGAGCGAGACCTCGTCCACCCGGCCGGTGAAGAGGCCCTGGTCACTCCGCACGGCCGCCTCGGCGACGCGCCGAACCGCCTCCGCCTCGGCTGGGACGGCGCGGCTGATGCGGGCACAGTTGAGGTGATCGCCGCACGTCGCGAGGGGAGAGCCGACCCCGTCCACCTCGGGGCGGGAGCCGATCCGGTGGGTGACGGCCGCGCCAACGCCGCCAATCGCGAGGAAAGCGAGGAGCCGCTTCATGAGGCGTCGGAGCTCTGGACGACCTGCTCGGGCTCCGGTTCGGCGAACTCGTTCTGCTCGTTGTACTTCGAGGGGCACTTCACGAGGATGTTCTCGGCGACGAACGTCCCGCCCTCCATCCGGCCCTCCACGACGACCTTCTCGGCGTCGTCGAAGTTGGCGGGCTTCGGGTTTCGGTAGATCACCTCGTGGGTGACGCCCGCCTCGTCGGTCATCGAGAAGGTGAAGACGTTGGTCTGCGGATCGTAGCGCATGGGCGGCTGCTCCACCCACATCCCGGCGACGTGCGTGCTGCGGCCCGTCTCGGCGGCGTCAGCGAAGGTGCCGAACCCGGCGACCTGATCGCCGAAGGAGCGGACGACGAAGAATCCAAACACCCCGATGAGGGAGAGAAGAATGAGCGTCTTGGGCTTCATGGAGTCCAGAGGGTCGGTCCGCCTCGGGAGGACCACCGAGGCGGGGAAGGTTACGCGTCGAGACGGTCCAACTCGCGCTCAACGCGGGCGAGTCGGCGCTCGGTGCGCCACATCAAGATCACGATGCCGATCCACACGACCAGCACGACGGCCAGCACGACCGGCAGCTTGTCGTCGGCGAGCATCACGCGTTCCAGCGGCTGGGTGGTCTGCGCCACCTGCACGGCGGCGGAGTCGAGGACGGCGATGGTGGTATCGGCCTGCATTTACTCAGACGCGAGGGCGCGCTGGAGGCGGAGGTCGGCGGCTTTCGCACGGACGCGGATCGTGTATACCCACCAGCCAAGGAGGAGGAACCCGACGGAGGCGGCGTAGAACACCCACCGCATCTCGTCGGCGATGTCCATCTGGCTGAAGGCCGGGTTGCCCTCCGTGCCGGGGTGCAAGCCGCCCATCTGCCGAGGCAGGACGTAGGTCAGGAACGGCAGGAGGGCCGTCGCGAAGAGGGCATAGACGGCCGCGAGGCGTCCGCGTTGCCGAGGCTCGTCCACGCTCCCGCGCAGCACGAAGTACGCCCCGCCAATGAGAAGCTGTACCGCGACGAGGTTCTGCCGAGGCTCCGGGCTCCACCACAGGTTGGTCCCTTGGTACCACGTGAAGCGCGCCCAGATGACGCCCGTCACCATCGCGATGAGGCCGAACGCCATCGCGACGAGCCAGGCTTGCTCGGCGCGCACGTCATGGAGACGCCGACGTGTGCGGAGGAACCGCCACGAGTGCCACGCGCCGACGAGGCTGAACGCGTAGAGCACAAACCACATCGGGACGTGGAAGTAGAGGTTCCGTGCCGTGTGCTCCAGGATGGGCAGGTTGCTCACAGGCCCGAGGATGCCGAGCGTCAGCACGACCGTCACCCAGATGGACACCACCACGCCGAAGACGCGGTAAAGCGGGCCGGGGGTGCGGAGGACGAGGTCGTCGTGGTCCATAGGTGGGAACGAAGGCCGGGTCAACGGTAGCCGAGAGGAAAAGTGCGCCCGTATCGGCTCAGAGACCGTGAATCAGGGCGGAGAACGGAGCGTCACCGGAGGCACGTCCCGCCTCGGTGCCCATGTGTGAGGTCGCCGTTCGGTGCCGACCGCCTCGGAACGCACGGGAACGTTCGGCGGTCTTCCCAGACACTCTCCCCATTCCCCATGCCTCTCCCCACTCTCGATGGTGCCGCCGTTCTCGTCACGGGTGCCTCTCGCGGCCTCGGCCGCTCCATCGCGGTCGCCTTCGGCCAGCGCGGCGCCCGCGTCGCCGGGCTGGCCCGCACCGCCGCTGACCTCGACCAGACCGGCACCGAGGTGGAGACCGCCGGGGGCTCGTTCCTCGCGCTGGAGGCCGACATCACCTCGGGAGAATCCGTCCACGAGGCGTTCGAGGCGCTGGACCGCGCGTTCGGCCGCCTCGACGTGCTCGTCAACAACGCGGGCCTCGGCCGCTTCGGCCCTGTGGACATCCTGCCCGAGGAGGACTGGACCCTCCAGATGGACGTCAACCTGACGGGCCTCTTCCGCGCGACGCGGCTGGCCGTCCCGCGCATGCTCGCGACGAAGGACGCCGGGCTCTTGAAGGGCCACATCGTCAACATCGCGAGCGTGGCCGGGCTGGTGGGCAACCCCTCCATCAGTGCCTACAACGCGACCAAGTTCGGCGTGCGCGGCTTCTCCGAGGCGACCATGAAAGAGCTGCGTCCCAAGGGCATCCGCGTGACGTGCGTCTACCCGGGCTCCATCGACACGCCGTTCTTCGACGAGGCGGGGATCGACATGAACCCGAATGCGATGACGCCGGAGAGCGTCGCCGCCTCGGTGCTTCATGCGGTGGAAGCGCCCGCAGGGACGCTGCTCTCGGAGATCATGCTTCGTCCGATGCAGGTCGGGTAGCCGAGCGGGCGCCCTCCGTACCGAGGCGGGCCGCGCACCGAGGCGGGCCGCGCACCGAGGCGGATCGCCCACCGAGGCGGACCGCGCACCGAGGCGGACCGCGCACCGAGGCGGACCGCGCACCGAGGCGGGGATGTCCGCCCTCGTGCAATTCACCCCTCGTGCACCCGAGGCGGGAGGCCGCGATCCTAGCTTTTGCGCCTGCCCACAACTGGGCACCCTGCCCGCCTCGGTGCGGCTGCGGAGTCCCTCCGCGAGTCACCCGGGACGGGCATACGTCGGTCAGGACCCCACGCAATGCGCGGGACCGTCCGGGCCGGACTCCACACGTATCCCACAGGGACCAGCCGCGGGACCTCCCCGCACGCACCCATGGCGACCACGCCTCCGATGTACGAGCTGATGTACATCATCAACCCCGTCCTCAACGAGGAGCAGACCGACGACATCGTCAAGCGCGTCGATGCCTTCCTCAAGGACAACGGGGCCACCATCGACCAGACGAACGTGATCGGCAGCCAGCGGCTCGCCTATCCCATCGAGAAGAAGCGGAACGGGTTCTACGTCCAGGTCAACTTCTCGTCGGCCGGAGACTTCATCGCGCGCCTCGACCGCGCCCTCCGCATCAACGACGAGATCATGCGCCACCTGCTGCTCCGCTACGACGCGAAGATGCAGCGCCACTACGACGCGCAGAAGTCCACTCCCGCCCCCGCCGCTGAGACCGAGGCCGCAGAGGCCGAGGCGTAACCGATACCGACATGGCTGAAGTCACCGAAACCCCCACCACGCCCGCGATGGAAGGCGTCACGGGCGACGCCCCCACCGAAGACGCCCCGGCGACCCAGGTGGAGCAGATCGCTGAGCAGAGCGACCGCGAGATCGTCAAGAAGGCCGTTGACCCAGATGTGGCCGCGACCCTCATGGCCGGGTCCACCAACGACACGCTCCAGCGGATCGCCGCGCCCGGCGCGCGCCACGAGCGCCAGACCTGTCCGTTCAAGGCGGCGGGCATCGAGTACATCGACTACAAGGACACGGACACGCTCAAGCAGTACATCAACGAGCAGGGCCGCATCCTGCCGCGCCGCATGACCGGCGTCTCGGCCAAGTTCCAGCGCCAGCTGACGACGGCCATCAAGCGTGCCCGTCACGTCGCCCTTCTGCCCTTCGTCGCCGACAACGTCAAGTAGATCGGGCCTCGGTGCCAGGTCGTCGGTGGAAACCGGCGGCCGAGACCGGATGCCGATCCCTGACGACCGAACACTGACATGAAAATCATCCTGACCGAAGACCACGACACGCTCGGCCTCCGCGGCGACGTCGTCGAGGTCAAGAACGGGTACGGGCGCAACTACCTCATCCCGCGCCAACTCGCCGTCATCGCGAGCACGTCCAACCTGAAGCGCTACGCCGAGGAGCGTCGCCAGCAGGAGCACAAGGTGGAGGCGCAGCGCGCCGAGGCCGAGAAGCTCGCCGCCAAGCTGGAGGGCGCTGAGATCACCGTCGCCATGCAGACCGGCGAGGAGGACCGCATCTTCGGCTCCGTCACCAACCAGCAGGTGGCCGAGGGCCTGGAGGCGCAGGGCCTCCCCGTGGACCGTCGCAAGATCACCGTCGAAGACATCAAGACGACCGGCGTCTACACCGCCACCGTCCGCGTCTCGCCGGAGCACACGGCCGAGGTGAAGGTCAAGGTGGTGCCCACCGAGGACGCCCTCTAGCCCCGACTCCTTCGCGTCTTCGGCGCCCGCCTCGAACCCCGAGGCGGGCGCCGTACGTTTCCACCGGCCGATTCCGTTCTCGTCCCCACGTTCGCTGCCCCCGAGGCGGTCTGCTTCCATGCTTCGTTTGGTCCTTCCGGCTCTCGTGCTTCTCGCGTTCGCGCCCGCCTCGGTGGCCCAGAGCAGCAGCCTCGGGGGCGTGACGCGCGCGACGGATCTCGTGGACTGGACGGCCCGGATCGTCCCGGGAGACACCGCAGGCGAGGCCCACTACGTGCTGGACGTGACGGTGGCGGAGGGGTGGAATCTCTACGGGAGCCAGAGCCAGGCGGGGGTCCCGCTGACGGTCTCCTTCTCTCGCTTGCCGGAGGGGGTGGTCCCGCGTGGAGGGCTGCGAGAGTCCCCAACCGTAAACGGCATGGACGAGGCGCTGGGGCTACCGTACGCCTACCACATCGAGAGCGGACAGGTCACGCAGCGCCTCCGGGTGGATCGCCGGGCGGAGGGCCGTCACCGCATCCGCGCGGCCGTCCGGTTCACCGTCTGCAACGACAGCGTGTGCCTTCCGCCCACCACCGTAGAGACCGCCGCGACGCTCGCCGTGGGAGGGTAGCGCCTCGGGATGTCGCGTGTGTGGTTTCTGGCGCTGGTCGTCCTCGCGGGGTGTAGCCCGCTTCGAGAGGTCGTGGAGGATCGGGTGCCGTCTGCGGAGCCGTGGACCGAGATGGTGGACGCCGTCAACGCGGTCCGTGCGGACGGGCGCGAGTGCGGCGAGGCGTGGCATCCGGCGGTGCCTGCGCTCACGTGGAGCGACCCCCTGGAGGCGGCTTCCCGCCGTCACGCCCGAGACATGGCGCGGCGCGATGTCCTCGCTCACGAGGGATCGGACGGCAGCCGTGTGGGCGAGCGCGTCACCGAGGCGGGGTACACGTGGCGTCGCGTGGCGGAAAACCTGGCCCGCGCCGATCTCTCCGTGGAACAGGTCGTGATCGCATGGGCGGAGAGCCCGCCGCACTGCCGGGCCCTCATGGACCCCGAGGTGGTCCAGATGGGGGCCGCCGAGGTGGAGCGGTTCTGGGTGCTGGTGGTGGCGCGGCCTCGCGCGTAGTCCCGCCCGCCTCGGTCTTGCGTGTTCACGGGCCGCCCGAGGCGGGACGATGGGAGTAGGTTCGCGCCCGATCCGCCGGTGCCCCATGCGTCTCGTTGCCCTGCTGTCCCTCGCCCTCGCGACGCCCGTCCTCGCGCAAGTCCCGTGGGCGTCCCAGCCCGCCCATGCGGAGCCTCCCGCTGCCCGCCTCGGTGGAGGGGGCGTGGAGTACGCCCACGACGACGGGTCCGCGTCCGTCAACATCGGGCCGCCCTCGTCCTTCGACCCGGACATGCTGTGGGGCAATTACTTCGAGGTGGAGGCCGGAGGCGAGGTGATCACCGAGATCGCCGTCGCGTTCGGTTCCACGTTTCCGTCCGGTGGGCCGGTCACGTTCTGGCTGCTCGGCGACCCCGATGCGGACGGCGACCCGCGCAACGCGACGGCCCTCGTGAGCGTCGAGGCGGATCCCGACGTGTCGGGCAACGCCTTCTTCCGCGTCGCCATCCCGCCGACGCCCGTCAGCGGCGCGTTCTTCGTCGGGGCGAGCGCGCAACTGGCGGGAGGCCAGGACCGCCCCGCGCGCGTGGACACCGACGCCCGCGCGGACCGCTCGTGGTTCTTCTACGACGGCGACATCGCGGACGTGGTGGACGACCTCGCGACTGCCGCTTTCGGCACCCGCATGGACGACGCGACCACCGTCCCCTTCCCGGGCGCCTTCATGGTCCGCGCGATGGGACAGCCCGTCTCGACCACCGCCGAGGACGAGCCGACGGCCGCGTCTCTCCGCCTCGGTGTGGCGCCCAACCCCTCGGCGGGGGCGTCTCGCGTCACGTTCACCCTCGCCTCGACGGGCCTGGTCCGGGTGGAGGTGCACGACGCGCTCGGCCGTCTCCTCGCGGTCGTGCACGAGGGCGCGATGACGGCGGGAGCGCACGCCCTCTCGCTGCCCGATGGCCTCGCGCCGGGGGTCTATCTCGCGCGGGTGCGCACCGAGGCGGGGGCTGCCACCTCGCGGTTCGTGATCCGGCGGTAGTTCCGCCTCGGTGCCGAGGCGGGTGGGGTCATCGCGTGCCGAGGCCGAAGACCGCGTTCGCCATCAGAAGCTCGCCGCCGGCCCAGAACCCCCGGAAGATGGGTGAGTCCAGCAGGTAGACCACGTGACCCCGGCCGAGGTCCTCCACCGCGAAGACGACGGAGTCTTCCAGTCGCGCCTGCGCCTCGGTGCCCGCGAATCCAGCCACCGGGGCGCCGTCGCGGAGGACGCCGACGTTCCAGTCGTCTTCCAGGAACGACGCGGGCTGCACGCTTCGCTTGAAGACGTACATCCAGTCCGGATAGCCGAAGGCGAGCGGGTGCGAATCGTCCAGGGCGACGCGGAAGATGCTGCCGGGCACGTCGCCGGAGACGCTCTCGCGGGTGCGGTCCTCGTAGCGGCGCAGGCGGGCCCCGGTGGAGTCCTCGTCGGTCCCGTCGTCGTCGCGGAGGGAGAGCGCGAAGTCGTCTCGGCGGGCGAGGGCGGTCGCGGCGCGCTCCATCGCGATGAGGGTGCCTCCGCCTCGGACCCAATCGCGGAGGGCCCCGGCGCGCGAGGCGGTCAGCCACGAGCCGTAGCCGCCGCTCGGGAGGATGAGCACGTCGGTGTCGTCCAGATCGCGCGAGGAGAACGACCCGGCGCGGAGGAGCGTGAGCGGGTACTCCCAGCGCTGGTCGAAGAGGCTCCAGACCTCGCCGAGCGCGGTGGGCGACACCGGATCGTCCGTGAGGACGGCCACCGTGGGCGGGCGCACGAACCCGACGCGGTTGGACCCGAGGTCCGGGCCGTCCGCGATCATCCCGCTCGCGAGGGGCACGAGCGGACGCCCGGCGACCTGCCCCGCCTCGGTGACGATCTCTGACAGGCGGGCACCGAGGTGGGCGTTTCCTGCTCGCGTGACGACGAAGGCCCCCCGGGAGTACGTCGCGCCGCCGATGGTCACCGGATCCGGCAGGATCCGCACGCCGACTCCCGCGCGAAGCAGCGCCGCGAGCGTCCGGGCATCGGCGGGGCTCTCCCACCGGCCGATCCATCCTGCGGGCTCCTCGCGTGTCGCTCTTCCGATCACCCGGCCCAGGCGTCCGTCGGTGGTCTGCGGGATGGACTCGAGCGCGGCGGCGGTCAGGTTGTAGACGTACGGGAGCGCCCAGGCGGTCGCGTCGTACGTCACGGAGTCCGCGAGGGCGGGGTTCGGCTCGAAGAGGACCTGCGCGAGGACGCGCTTGGGCTGGTCCAGCGGCACCACCAACGCCCCACTCGGAATGCTCACCGAGGCGGGGGCGTCTGGCGCACCGAGGCCCGCGCCGTAGCGCACGCCCTGGAGGCGTTCCGCCTCGGTGCTGTACGCGTACTCGATGCCTTGAATCTCCAGCAGTCGCGCGAGGTCGTCCACGGTCGCCTCCGACCCCCACACGGCGTACGCTGCGACGCCATCGCGCGGGGTCTGCTGGAAGAACGCCGCGAACTCCTGGCGCACCTCGGCGGCGTCTCGGGCGGTCGTCGCGATGGTCTCCAGGCTCGTGTCCATGTGGCCTCGAATGCGGTCGGCGAGGGTCAGCGTGTCCCCCTCGGCGGTGACGATGGCGAGCCCGGCCCGGCCGCTCCCGCCCTGCTCGTACGTCATCCCGATGCTCCCGTTGAACGTGGGCCACGTGTCGCCGTAGCCGGGGTAGAACAGGTCGAAGACCTCGCGGGTGAAGTAGAGCCGCCCGGTGCGGTCGAACAGCGCCGCGTTGGCCTCGCCGATGCGCGTTTGCAATTCGCGCTGCCAGTCCGTGATGGCGGGGTGGAAGGGCTCGGCGCCGGGCGCGAAGTAGTACGGGCTGTCCACGCCCTGCTCGTGGAAGTCCACGTGGACGGCCGGGAGCCACGCGTTGTAGAGCGGGAGGCGCTGGCGGGTCTCGGGCTGCGTGGCCCACGCCCAGTCCCGGTTGAGGTCGAAGAGGTAGTGGTTGACGCGTCCGCCGGGCCAGGGCTCGTCATGCTCCCACGCGTCCGGGTCGGCGTTGGGGTGCATCCCGCGCCGGTTCTGGTAGTAGTGGACGTAGCGGTCGCGTCCATCGGGGTTGAGGCACGGGTCCAGAACCACGACCACGTCGCGAAGCCACTCCGCGGCGCGGGCGGAGGTCGCGAGGTCGTAGAGCGTCGCGAGGGCCGCCTCGGTGGCGACGCTCTCGTTGCCGTGCACGCTGTAGCTCAGCCAGACGACCGCGTGGCTGGGCTCGCCCTCGCCTCGTGCCGCGGCCTGCACGCTCGCCTGGACCGCCTCGGTGTCCACACCCGGCGCCGCGACGACGAGCGCGAGGAGCGGGCGCCCCTGGGGCGTCGTGCCGTAGGGCACGAGCGTTACGCGGTCGCTGGTCTCCGCGACGGCCGTGACATAGTCCACCACGCGATGGTGCGGCGTGAACCGGTCGCCGAGGGCGTAGCCGAAGAACGTCTCGGGCGAGGGGACCTGCGCGAGGCTCGGCGCGGCGAGCAGGAGGAGGGCGACGAGCGGACCGAGGCGGGACATGCGGGGCAGGGGAGGGGAGGCGCAAGCTATTCGGTTCGCGCCAACAAGTGGAGCGAAGGGTAGCTTGACAGGGGACACACGTCCGGTTTCGCCACTGGAGGCAAAGGGGAGCACATCTGATGGCCTTCGGTCCCGTCGCATTCCGTCCTGCTACTCATGAAACTGACGTTCGGCGACAGCACCGTGATTCGGTCTCCTACGAAGCATCAGGTACGGGATGCACTTGCTGCACTGGACGGTGGGCCGGACGCTTTCGTGATCTTGGACCGAGCGGACGGGGCGTTTATTCAGGCGCATGGCTCGCCTTCTGAAGGGTTCTTGCTCGAGTACCATGCGAGAGACGGAAAGCATCACAGAGCCACGAACACGGCTCTTGCTCTCCCGAAGGTCAGTCGTGCTTTTGATTTGTTCACAGCCGGGCAAGAGAATCCAGTGGCCGGGCTTGCGACAGACGAAGTGGACATCGCATCGACACGCAGGCGAGACACGGACCCTCAAGGGGGTGTCTCAGCAGAACCAAGGAATGGCGAGCGTCGGGGCTTGCCTCTCTGGGTAGTTCTCCTCTTTCTCGCTGCTGGCCCCGGGGTTCTGATTTTTGCTACCTCATGGGCGATCTCCGCAGAACTGGTGAGCCGTCGGGTAGCTATGGTTGGCTTCGCGTTGATCTTGGGTGGTCTTCTGTGGGGTAGTGTCCGAAGTGGCGCAGTGGCAGGCTATACTCGCGATGAGCAACCTGTCGGGTATTTTTATAAAGTAATATATTATTTATTCATATTTATAACGTTCATTTTGATAATATTATTTACTCATTAGGATCTGGGTACAGCGGTACGCGGTAGCAATAGGGGTGTCATCCCGAGCGAGCGCTAGCGAGCCGAGGGATCGGGCCGCTCGCGTCTGCAGGGCCGAGTGCAGCGCGCAGACATCCTGACCGTAGATCCCTCGGCTTCGGTCGTGGGGCGACCTCCGCTCGGGATGACAAACAGGGGCGTCACACCAAACGAGTAACGCTGTAAGGGAAGGGCTGGCGCCAAGCGGCGCGCCTCTGCCCAGGGTCGCGAGAACGAACTCGTCCTCGAAGCCTGTTTCGTCCCGCCTCGGTGCCGAGGCGGGCAACTCACCGGCTCTCCGTGGCCGGACGCGGCGCCTCGTCGGAGCTTGCCCCATGCCATCGGTCGTCGTCATCGGAGCCGGGGCGGCCGGGCTCACCGCCGCCATCGTCGCCGCCCGCGAGGGCGCGGCCGTGCACGTCATCGAGGCGACGCGCAAGGGCGGCAAGAAGATCGTCGTGAGCGGCGGCGGCCGGTGCAACGTGCTGCCCTCGGCGCTGGACCCGAGCCGCTTCGTCACCGACTCCTCGCCGCGCACGCTCCGCCGCATGCTCCTCGCGTGGCCCCTCCACGAGCAGCGCGCCTTCTTCGAGCACGACCTCGGCATCCCCCTCGCGCTGGAGGCCGAGACGGGCAAGCTGTTCCCCGTGTCCAACCGCGCGACGGACATCCGCGACGGCCTCGTGAACGCCGCCCTCCGCGCGGGCGCCACCTTCGCGTTCACCACCCGGGTCACCCGCCTCGGTCCGCTGGCCGACCGGCCCGGATGGCGCATCGAGACGGAAGGAGAGGCAGGCCCCGATGTCACCGAGGCGGACCGCGTCGTCCTCGCGACCGGCGGGCTCTCCGTGCCCAAGACCGGCAGCGACGGGTTCGGCCTGCGCGTCGCCGCCCGCCTCGGTCACGCGATGCACCCGACGTACCCCGCGCTCACGCCGCTCCTCGCCGAGACCCGGCCCCACGCCGACCTCTCGGGCGTCTCCCTCACGGCTCGCGTCCATGCGCCCGCCGGAGCGCGCGGCGTCCAGACCGAGGGCGGGTTCCTCTTCACGCACCGAGGCTACAGCGGCCCCGCCGTCCTCGATGTTTCGCACCTGACCACCCTCGCCCGCGAGCGCGGCGGCGACCAGCGCGTCCTCGTGCAGTGGGCCGACCGAGACGCCGACGCCTGGACGCGCGCCCTCCTCGAACCCGGCGCCGGACTCGTCCTCACCGTCCTCCGCGAGGCGCTCCCCAACCGGCTCGCGGACGCGCTGCTCACTGAGGCGGACGTGCCCGCCGACCGCGCCCGCGCCGAGCTTCGAAAGGACGAGCGCCGCCGACTGGTGCGCGTGCTCACGGAGTACCCGCTCCCGTGGACCGGCGACGAGGGCTACAAGAAAGCCGAGGTCACGGGCGGAGGCGTGGCCCTCGGCGAGGTGGACCCGCACACGCTGGAGAGCCGCCGCGCCCCGGGCCTCTTCTTCTGCGGCGAGGTGCTGGACGCCTTCGGCCCCATCGGCGGCTACAACTTCTGCTGGGCGTGGAGCACCGGCCGGAGCGCGGGCCTCGGCGCCGCCACCTCGCTCGCCTCGGTGGGGACGTGAGCGTCCCGTAGCGACGGGCGGCCGGAACGCTCCGGCACCGAGGCGGGACGCTCCGGCACCGAGGCGGGGACAGCGTCCGTGGTCGGAGGCTCAGGGCGATCGCATACTCCCTGACCCTTAAGCCGTCCTTCCCACGAAGGCGCTGTCACGGGTAGGCCTTCACGAACAGGCGGCCAAGTCGCCTCCTGCGCCCCATACAGCGTCATTCCCGCGAAAGCGGGAATCCAGAGTGATGAGCAGAGATTGCGCCTCCTCGCGGGAGTGTTTCAGGGAGGAAGGTGCACCACCTGGAGCGCCCGTCCGAGGCAGTGGCGGTCGTCGTGCGAGGCCTTCCCGATACTCTGGATTCCGGCTCTTCGGCCGGAATGACGGTGTAGGGGAAGAGGTGCTGGAGTGTGAAAGCCTACCCCTACCAGCGCGAAGGCGGGACTCCATGCGGGACAGGCGCGAGCGAAACAGCCGGATGCTATCGCAGAGTCCGCCAGATGGAACCCGTGGACGAGTGTGAGTGTGCGATCGCCCTGGTCGGAGGCCCCCGCCTCGGTGCACGGGGCCTGTTCAGAGCGGCGGTGGAGTCGGTCCCCAGAATCAGCAAGGAGACCACATGCGACGGCCAATTCCGTGGTCTGTGGTCCGCGGTCCGTCGTCCCAGGAGAACAGGGGCACCGGACCGACTTGATGGGTCCCCTTGAGCAGAGAGAAGCCTGCGAGTAGGGGGCGGCCCCGCTTGTTTGGAAGCCGACGGATCCGTACCCTGTCACTTGCTCTCTCCTTCGCCCGAAGCCGATGGACGGCCCCGCCTCGCCCCTGGGGCAGCGGAGGCCCGAGCCCCGCCGCATGGTTTCGGTGTCATTGTGTTTCGGTTACCGCCACCGTTTCTGACGGCCGGGATCCGTACACTTCCACCCGCTCCCTCTCTCTCCCTCCATGCCTCGATTGCTTCTCTGCGCCGCGTTGGCGCTCACCTTCAGCGCGACGGTCAGCGCGCAGAACGCCCTGAGCGGCGTCATCATCAACGAGATTCTTCCCGATCCGAACGGTGCCAACGACTTTGACACCGATGGCGACGGGGGCTTTGAGACCACAGACGAGTTCATCGAACTGTACAACACGACAGGTGCAGCGGTCGACATCTCCGGCTGGGAGATCTACGACAATACGTTCCGACGATACACCTTCCCTGCCGCCAGTTCGATCCCCGCGAACGGCTATGTCGTCGTCGTTGGTGAGTACACGGGCACCGAGCCTCCCGGGTACTTCGAGGCGGGTTCCCTCGGTTTAGGAAACAGTGGTGACATCGTTCAGCTTCGTGATCCCGTCGCGGACCAGTTCATCGCCATCCTGTACAACGGCGAGACAGACCCGCCGACCTCTCCGGGCACCCAGGTCGGGTCGACTGAGAACTTCGGTTCGGATTCGGACGGTCTGTCCATCCAGCGCTCCCCGGATGGAAGCACCACCTTCGTAAACGACACCCCGACGCCCGTAGCGGCCAATTCCGGGACGGTATCCGTCGCGGACAACGTGCTCATCAACGAGGTGGACGCCAAGTCCGCCGCTGGGGTCGCGACCGACGACGCCGCGGACTTCGTGGAACTCTACACCCCGTTCGCGGGCAACATCGCCCTCGATGGCCTCGTGCTCGTTCTCTTCGATGGCGCGAGCGACGAGTCCTACGGCGCCGTGGATCTCGACGGCATCTCGACCGACGCCGATGGTTTCGCCGTGATCGGGCAGGTGGCGGGCGCTGACGCCGCACTCCCCGGCGACGGCCGCCTCCTTAACGGCGTCGCCGCTGTCGCACTGTACGAGGGCGACGCCTCCGACTTCCCCAACGGCACCGCCGCCACCACGACCGACCGCCGCGACAACGTCGTCTATGGCAGCACCGCCGATGCCCGCGACGACGGGCTGATCACAGCCCTGGGGGGGAGCACCTTCCCAGTCATCCAGTACGCCGAGGATTACCGTGCCGCCCCCGAGGCGGTCTCGCTCCAACTCCTCAATCTGGATTTTGCCACCGTCCTGCGTCCCGAGACGGCAAAGTCTGGGGTCATCGCAACCTCGGGTCTTCTCTACCCTGCGGCCCCCACCCCACGTGCCCTGAACCCTGAGACGACTCGTGCTGACTACACGGATCAGGTCTCCGGCAACGGCGACACGGATGGCACCGGTGCCCAGCGGGGCTGGCGCCATCTCGCTGTCCCCGGCTTCCAGGACTTCTTTCAGACCGACTTCGACATCGACGACCTCGCGGGAATCAACCTGGTTCAAGGAGTCCCGGGAGGCACCAACCCGCAGCAGTACCCCACGTTTGGCGTCAACATCTTCACCGATGTGACCGGTCCCTCCGGTGTGAACAACGGCTACGTGCCGCCTGCCGATACGGACGAGGAGGTCGTACCGGGTGATGGCTTCCTGTGGTACTTCTACGATCAGGGCAACCCCGGTGGCGGAGACGGCACGAGCGTCGGCTACGACCTCGCCGATCCCGCGTTCGAATTCGCGCTCGATGTCACCCCGCCGGACGAACTCGTCAATGGCTTCGCCCCATACGAGCTGGCGAAGACGGGTGCCGCTCCGTTTGGCGGAGCGAGCAGGGCCACGAAGGCCGGGATTGATATCCCCGGTTTCTACCTGATCGGCAACCCGTACGCCTACCCGTACGCCCTCGGTGGCATCAGCGCCGATACGGGTACTCTCCAGACCACCTTCGCGGTCTGGAACCCCGACGTGAGCACCACCACATCGGGCGGGCAGCAGATCCGAGGCTCGTTCGAGACCCTGACGGCCAACACGACCGACGCGTTCACCGGTGGCGCCCTCGGTGTGTGGAACGGCGCCTTCGCCGAGGTCGCGACGTCCGGTGGTCCCAGCACGGCAGTCACGTTCACGTTCCCGTCGTTCTACAACCAGCCCGTCTCGAGCGCCACGTTCATTGGGCGAGGCGCGGCCGTCGCCGAGCGCCAGCTTCGCTTCCGCCTGGAGGGCACCCTCTCCGATGGCACCGGCATCGCCGACGTGTCGCCCGTCGTTCGCATCCTCGACGGCGCTCGGACCGACTGGGACATGCACGACGGCACCAAGATGGGCGCTTTCGAGGGCGCCTTCGGCCTGATCGCGCTCGTGGGCGACCGCTACGAGGAGCGCTGGCGCCAGAGCGCGCTCTCGCTCCCCTTCGAGACGGACCTGATGGAGATCCCGATGGACTTCACCGCCAGCGACGCGGGGACGTTCAAGCTCTCGTGGGACATCGACACGATGCCGGAGGGCTGGAACGCTGTCCTGCGTGACCGCGAGACGGGCATGGAGACCAACATCCTCACGGAGCGCAGCTACGCGTTCTCCGCCGCTGCGTCGGACTGGACGGAGCGCTTCGAACTCGTCATTGCCTCGCGCGTGATCGTCGCGAGTGAGGGCGAGACCGAGGCGGCGTTCGCCCTCTCGGCCCCGGCGCCGAACCCGACGCGCGGCGTCTCGGAGATCGCCATCGAGGCGGCGGGCACGAGCCCGGTCCGCGTGGCTATCTACGATGCCCTCGGCCGTGAGGTCGCCGTGCTGCACGACGGCCCGCTCGCCGCTGGCGTCCGCACGACGCTCCGCCTCGACACGGCCTCGATGGCCCCGGCGGTCTACATCATCCGCGCCGACGACGGCGCCTCGGTGCTGACGCAGCGCCTGACGGTGACGCGCTAGCGGACCGTCGGTCCTCAGACCGTTCGCGCCCCCCGGCCTCGTGGTTGGGGGGCGCGATGCGTTTCGGGCGCTGCCGCGTTTGTGTCTCTCCGCCTCGGTGCGTCCGCCTCGGCACCAGGACTATCGCATACTCCCTGACCTTTTCACTGTCCTTCCCGCGAAGGCGCTGTCACGGGTAGGTCTTCACGAAAGGGCGGCCAAGTCGCCTCCTGAGCCCCATACAGCGTCATTCCCGCGAAAGCGGGAATCCAGAGTGATGAGCAGAGATCGCGCCTCCTCGCGGGAGTGTTTCAGGGAGGAAGGTGCACCACCTGGAACGCTCGTCCGGGGTACTGGCGGTCGCCGTGCGGGGCTTTCCCGATACTCTGGATTCCGGCTCTTCGGCCGGAATGACGGTGTGCGGGAAGAGGTGCTGGATCGTGAAAGCCTACCCCTACCAGCGCGAAGGCGGGACTCCATGCGGGACCGGCGCGAGCGGAACAGCCGGATGCTATCGCAGAGTCCGCCGGATGGAACCCGTGGACGAGTATGCGATAGCCCTGGCCTCGGCACCGAGGCGGGTGGCAACGTGCTGGCCTCACGGTGTCGACCGAGGGGCGGACCGAG